>NVTL01000046.1 GCA_002401565.1 Rhodospirillaceae bacterium | reverse complement strand
AGGTGAATTTAGGCCTTGATCTGCAAGGTGGTTCGCACTTGTTGTTGGAAGTCGAAGTCGCCGTGGTGATTAACGAACGTTTGGAAGGTTTGGTGGATTCCATTCGTTCTGAACTTCGTAAAGACCGCATTCGGTATTCCGGACTTCGTGCGACGCGCGGTGGTGTGACGGTTAAACTGAAAGACCTGACCACGGCTCAGGCCACGTACGATAAAATTCGGGCGTTGGATACGGGCTATGAAACCAACCTCACCGACGACGGTGTGGTGACCATGGATATGCTGGAAAAAACCATCAGAGATCGGCGCATTGCAGCGGTCGATCAATCCATCGAAATCGTCCGTCGCCGGATTGATGAAACGGGCGTGCGCGAACCGACCATTGTTCGCCAAGGCGATGACCGTATTTTGGTTCAAGTCCCCGGCATGGATGATCCCGAACGCTTAAAACGCCTGTTGGGTAAGACCGCTAAATTGACGTTCCATTTGTTGGATGAAAAGGCCTCTATGGCGGATGCTTTGGCTGGACGAGTGCCGCCGGGCACCATGTTTGTGCCGTCCCAAGACGAAATTGATTCATCAGGTCGACCGCGCATGTATTTGGTTAAAAAACGCGTGATGGTCGGTGGCGATACTTTGGTGGATGCCACACCGGGCTTTGATTCCCGCGATAATCAACCTGTCGTAAACTTCCGTTTTGATACGGTTGGGGCTAAACGCTTTGGCGCGGTGACGTTGAAAAATGTTAACAAGCCGTTCGCAATTATTTTGGATGGCAAAGTGCTTTCTGCTCCGGTCATTCGCGAACCCATTTTGGGCGGTTCTGGCCAAATCAGCGGTAATTTCAGCGTTGCTGGTGCCAATGATTTGTCTTTGTTGTTGCGCGCGGGTGCTTTGCCGGCGCCGCTGACGATTTTAGAAGAACGCTCCGTTGGTCCGGGGCTAGGAGCAGATTCGATTGAGGCCGGAAAAATGGCTGCGATCATCGGCCTGTTTGCTGTGGTGATCTTTATGGCCATTTATTATGGCCGCTTTGGTCTGTACGCGGACGTTGCGTTGTTGTTGAACATGGTGATCATTACGGCGATGCTGTCGATGTTACAGGCAACCCTGACGTTGCCGGGCATTGCGGGCATTGTCTTGACCATTGGTATGGCGGTGGATGCCAACGTTTTGGTGTTTGAACGCATCCGTGAAGAATTAAGAGCCGGACGCAAAGTCATGTCGGCGGTGGATGCGGGTTATAAGCGTGCGTTGGTGACGATTATCGATGCCAACGTGACCACATTGATTGCGGCGGTATTGTTGTTTGCCTTTGGCTCTGGTCCGGTTCAAGGCTTTGCCGTGACGCTGGCGATTGGCATCATATCATCGATGTTTACCGCTATTTGGGTGACGCGTTTATTGATTGCAACTTGGTTGCGCAGCGCTCGTCCATCGACTTTAGATCTTTAGGGAGTTTCCAGAATAATGGCACGTTTTAAATTTGTTCCCGAAAATCCCAACGTTAATTTTCTGGGTCGTCGTCTGATCTTTTTTGTATTTTCAGCAATCTTGGTGTTGTCCAGCATTGGCGTGTTTTCGGCCAAGGGCATGAATTACGGCATCGATTTCACGGGCGGCATTATGATCGAAGTGAAAACCGAAAAGCCCGGCCAAATCGGCGCCATGCGCGAGACGTTGAAGGGCTTAGGATTGGGCTCTGTTGAATTGCAAGAATTTGGTGCACCCGATGATATTCTTATTCGTTTTCAGGCCCAAGAAGGCGGCGAAAAGGCACAAAATTCCGTCATTGCCAAAGTCAAAGAAGCCTTGGGTGAAGGCATCGAATACCGCCGCACAGAACTGGTCGGACCAAAGGTGTCTGACGAATTGTTTATGAGCGGTGTGTACGCGGTTGTCTCGGCGATCTTGGCGATGCTGTTTTATATCTGGATACGCTTTGAATGGCAGTTTGGTTTGGGCGCGGTGATCGCTCTTAGCCACGACGTGATCAGCACCATTGGTATTTTCGCGTTGCTGGGTATGGAATTCAATCTGTCCACCGTGGCTGCGGTTTTGACCATTGCCGGGTATTCYATYAACGATACCGTGGTGGTGTTTGAYCGSGTTCGKGAAAAYYTGCGCAAATACAAAACCAARCCCATGGAWCARTTGYTWAACGAAAGTGCSAACGAAACKYTGTCGCGSACCGTGATGACRTCTKTGACCACYTTGYTGGCCTTGGTKKCGTTGTAYTTCTTKGGCGGMGAAATYATTCGTGAYTTTGCCTTTGCCATGATTTGGGGMGTGATTATCGGAACTTATTCATCGGTTTGTTTGGCGGTTCCGTTGTTGTTAAAGTTTGGCATTCAGCGCGGATCAAACGAGGATGCCCAATCTTCAACAATTGAACAGACGTCCCTTTAATGACCTTAGACATCACGCCCAAAACACCAGCCAATCGACAGCTGGTGAATGCTTATGGGGATGGTGCGTTTAAGATCACTCAAGTGGATTATCAGGGGTCTGTCCTTGTCTTTTTAGACAACACCCAAGCGTGGTCGGGCGAGCTTAGCATCGATGGCTTAAAAGCCGTTGTTGAGGCTGAAAATCCACCGGAAATTTTGGTGGTCGGGTGTGGCAAGGATTTTACATTGCCCCCCGAAGACCTGCGCGTGGCCCTTAAAAAACACGGCATTGTTTTGGAATGGATGGAYACATCCGCCGCWTGYCGSACGTTTAAYATCYTGTCCATCGAAGAACGYTYSGTSGCKGCSGCTTTGGTCGCYGTKGATTAGCCCAAAAKARCRYTYAACAARATCACGTTKAAAACGACCATAATTA
Organism: Rhodospirillaceae bacterium; assembly: GCA_002401565.1. Taxonomy (GTDB): domain Bacteria; phylum Pseudomonadota; class Alphaproteobacteria; order Rhodospirillales; family Magnetovibrionaceae; genus JANLGW01. The sequence goes on along the minus strand of NVTL01000046.1, from coordinate 23,837 downwards.
AAGCCACACCTTTCCAAAACAAGGTTGGATTGCGTTCCATCAAAGGGGCTTTGTTTTTGTTGAGAAACGCCTTGTTGGGGTGGCGCAGGTCATAGATGAATTCTGACAACACTTCGTATCGTTTTAACGGGTCCACGCGCACCACTTTTTTAATCGCCCCGTCAATCCACGCGGGGATTTCCCGGTCGTCGTCCAATACAGATCTGTACTTGAGTTTACGTTGCGCAGACCGGGTTTTGGACTTGGCGACTTCCGCGCCATACGGCAAACGGTTGGTCAGCATTTGATACGCAATCACGCCCACGGAAAACATGTCCGATCGGGTCGTGCCGCCTTCGCCCAAATAATATTCAGGGGCGGTGAACTGGGCGGTGCCAAGGATGTCTTGGCGTTCAATCGGTTTGGCGATTTCCAAAACACCGGCGACGCGGGTCGATCCAAAATCAATGATTTTCACCGTGCCGGACTTGTCGATCATGATGTTGTTGGGGCGGATGTCTTGGTGCAGCATTTCCAATCGGTGAAACGCGTTGAGGCCTTTGGCGATTTGTTCGATAATACCGCGCACGGTTTCCACATCGGGCTTTGGATTGTCGATCATCCATTGGGCCAAGGTTTGGCCTTCGATGTATTCGGTGACAATGTACAAAAAATTGCGGGGACGGTCTTGCAGGCACGGTTTTAACACGTGAGCGCTTTTGATGCGCCGGGCCACCCATTCTTCCATCAGGAATTGTTCCAAATACGCCGATGATCCGCGCAGGTCCACCGATGGCGTTTTGATGATGACTTGGGTTTTGGTTTCCTGGTCCACCGCTAAATAGATGTGGCTGCGGCTGCTGTAATGCACTTCGCGGATGATTTCATATCCATCAAAAATCATGCGGGGTTCTAAATCCGGTGGGAACGGTTTTGTGGTCAGTTCGCGGTATAGTTCGCCTTCGCTCTGGCTGGGCAGGTGGTCAATGCGCGCGATTTGGATGGTTAAATTATCGGTGCTGCCGTTTTCAAAGGCCTTGTCTAAAATGATTATGGCGGCAGCTTTTAAATTGTCGGAGTAGGCCTTGATGGTTTCAACCATGAACGCCGAAGATATAAATTCATAAATGCCATCGGTCGCCAGAATAAAGGTGTCGCCTTTATCAACCTGAAAGTGTTGGTAATCAATTTCAACATCGGGGTCCATGCCCAAAGCCCTGCGCAGGTAGCTTTTATCTTGAGATATTTGTAAACGGTGGTCTTCGGTCAGTTGTTCTAACCCATCGCCATTGATGCGGTAAATCCTTGTATCGCCTGCATGGAAAATGTGCGCGGTGGTGGATTTAAAAACCATGGCGCTGAACGTGCACACATACCCCCGGTCTTTGTTGTCACAATATTGGCTTTGTTTGGTCTCGGAATACAGCCACGAATTCACGGCCGATATGACCCGTTCGCCCGATGTCTTTACGGACCAAGCATCAGAGGTACAATAATAATCCCTCAGAAAGCCACCCACGGCCGTTTCGCTGGCGATCTGGCTGACGTTGCTGCTGCTGATGCCGTCGGCGATGGCGAGGACGATGCCCTTGGATTGCAGTTGGGGACCGTCTGGAATGCACAGACTATGAAAATCCTGATTGATGTCTTTACGACCCTTATCAGAATGTTGCCCAACGGAAATTTTTAAATGTTTTGACATGTTTTTTTAGAAATCCCTCCTGCTTCATTTAAAACAGGAGGGAGACCTTTAAGGTTTATACAAATTCGCGTTTCGGAGCGGTTTTGATGTGTGTGGTGTACAGGGTCAATCCAGTGAACGCGATACCACCAACCAAGTTACCCAGAACCGTTGGGATTTCGTTCCAAAGCAAATAATCCATGATAGAGAAATCGCCGCCCATCATCATGCCAGAAGGGAACAAGAACATGTTCACAACAGAATGTTCAAAGCCCATGAAGAAGAACAACATAATCGGCATCCACATGGCGATGACTTTTCCGGAAACCGAAGTTGATACCATGGCCCCAACAACACCCAAAGACACCATCCAGTTGCACAACATGCCGCGGATGAAAATCGTCAACCAACCAGCCGCACCGTGTTCGGCATACCCCAATGTCCGGGCTTCACCGATGACGGCAATTTTTTGACCAACCGCACCGGGTTCAACCGTGAACGCATAGGTGTAAACGATGGCCATCATGCCCGCCGTGGTCAACGCACCAGCGAAGTTGCCGAGAAAAACCAGACCCCAGTTTTTCAAAATAGAAGGGATGGTTACGCCGGGACGTTTGTCCATCCACGCCAGCGGAGTCAACATAAACACGCCCGTCAGCAAATCAAACCCCATCAAATACAACATGCAAAAGCCAACCGGGAACAACACAGCACCCAAAATGGCCGATCCGGTTGTGACCGCGATGGTAATGGCAAAAACGGCGGCCAGCGCTAAAATCGCTCCGGCCATATAGGACCGGATGAGGGTGTCTCTGGTGGACATATAGATTTTAGATTCACCCGCATCCACCATTTTGGTGACAAATTCGGAAGGCGCTAAATAAGACATTACTGTGTTTCCTCTGTGTTGGTTTGTTGTTTCGGAACTGAAGTGCTGAAAACAAAATTGCAAGGCCCGTGCCAAGTCGGTAAGGCCTTGAAATACAGAGAAAGTTTTTGTGGAGTGTGCAGAGGATGTGGCTTAAATGCCTATATTTTAATCACGCATATATAACTGACTAAAATTTAGGCACAGCTGGGGTTATCCAAGTTTGATGTTTTTTATGTGATCTGGAATCTCAACACCGTCCAGATTACGAGGATCAGGTTGGGCAGGCAACAGTTGCATTTTAATCGGAACAACGCCGGCCCAGATGGGCAGGGCATAATCTTCGTCATCATCCACCGGGTCGCCGGACCGTATTTTGGCCGAGGCTTCATCGATGGGCAACGATAAAACAGCGGTAGCCTTGTTTTCCTGTTCGGTCATGGGGCGTAGAAAATCGTTGCGTCCGGGGTACAGGGCTTCGATCAGATTGATCAGTTTTTGTTCTTTTTCTTCCGCGTCTGTAATCTTTGTCGGTTTTCCAAAAATCATCACGGACCTAAAATTCGCCGAATGATGCATGGCGGATCGCGCCAGAACCAATCCGTCCAATACCGATACGGTCATACAGACCTCTTGATTTTCCGCCGAACGAATGCCCCGTCCGGCGCTGGATGCGTGCCAATACACTCGGTTGCCTTCGCGCCATTGAAACGTCGGCATAACCAAGGGGCTGCCGTCCAACACATAACCAATGTGACACAGGGGCATGGCGTCCAAAATGGCATTGATGGTTTCGCGCTTAAAATCACCACGTTTGTGTCCACGCCGCAGACGGGTTCTTTCGGTGACGGGCAAGGTTTCGGTCATGGTCAGTCCTTTATGTTAAATTCAGTTTGAGAAATAGCTTATTTTTGGTATGCTTAAAATATCCAATTTACATAAATTTAAGCAGTCCAATTTAATGCCCGAAATCCCCCTGATTGATCTGCACTTAGAGGCCTCGTCACCCGTTCCCTTGTTTGAACAGGTGTATGATGGATTGCGGCAGCGTATTGTATCGGGGCACATTGGGGCCGGGCATCGCTTGCCCCCGTCCCGAAAGCTAGCCCAGGAACTGGGCGTATCGCGCACCACCATCGTCACGGCTTATGAACAATTGGAAGCCGAAGGTTTTGTCCAAGGCAAACCGGGCGCGGGGGTATATGTGACCGAAATTGGCGAAGTGGAATCCAGATCACCGTCCCCGCCCAAACCAATTGTGAAAAAGCCAACACCACAAAGCCGAAAAGCTTTCCATCCTGGTCAAATGGATGAACGTTTGTTTCCGTATCAAAAATGGGCGCAGTGTGTGTCTAAGGTCGCGCGCACCGATCCGAAAGCTTTGGTGATGAGTTCTGACCCGTTTGGTGATTTTGAATTGCGGGTTGAAATTTGCCGATACCTTGCCGATTGGCGGGGGGTAAAGGCATCGCCCGATCAGGTGATGATGACGGCGGGGTCAGGCGATGCCTTGGAAATGTGTGTGCGCACGTTGTTAAAAGCGGGCGATACCTTGGCCTTGGAAGACCCCGGTTATCCGCCGCTGCGAACTTTTGTTGAAAGTTATGGTCTGAAAGCATGTTGGCTGGATACCGATGAACATGGTGTTTTGCCGCCCAAGACGAAAGTCAAAATGACCATCCTGACGCCATCGTCTCATTTTCCCTTGGGCGGAGCTTTGCCTCAGGCGCGCAGAAATGCATTTTTGAAATGGGCGGCACGTGTGGACAGTTGGATCATCGAAGACGATTACGACAGCGAATTTCGCTATGCCGGACGCCCCATTCCGGCGCTTGCCAGTTTAGACACACAAAACCGCACATTATATGTGGGCAGCTTTTCAAAGATTTTTTCAAACGGTCTGCGCCTTGGTTTTGTGGTGATTCCTAAACATAAGATTGCAGATTTTGCCCAAAGCCTGCGCCAATTTGGGGCAAAAGCCAGCGTGGCCCCCCAGCGAGCCTTGGCCTTGTTTATGAAAAACGGTGATTTTTACCGACACATCCGCCGGGTGCGGCGCATCTATGGAGAACGCCGAACGGTTTTGATGCAGTTGATTGATGAACATTTGGGCGATATCGGCACCTATGAAGACCACCGCGCGGGTATGCAAATCGCTGTAAAGCTTGCCCCCGGATTTGAGGACAAAACCATCGCCAAAGTTGCGGCTGAAAAAGGCGTGACGTGTTTTGCCTTGTCGACCTATTACGCGTCAAAATCCCCACAGCAAGGCCTGTTGTTGGGTTTTTGCAGTTTTACCGAAGACGAAATGAGCCGTGCGATGGTGACGTTAAAGACTTTAATCTCTCGCCTTTAAGCCGACAACAAGGTCAAGGTCGCGGCCCCGACCACAACCACCATAAAGCCAATCCATTGCACGGGCTTTACGGGTTCCTTTAAAAACACCCGAGCCAAAACCACCGTGACCAAACCGTATGTGGCGCTGGCGACGGCGGCGATTGCTGTGTCTCCGGTGCCTTGTGCGGTAAAGAGCGCGACAAAACCGATGGTATCGATCAGTCCTAATACGGCTAGCAAGCCCAACATACGCAAAGATATGGGCGTGAACTTTTTACGGGGAAAGATAATCACAGCCAACAGAACGGTTTCGATAATGCGTGAAAACCAAATGACTTCGACTTCGCCCGCGCGGCTAACTGCGGCTTCGGTGATCAACATGGCGATCGGAAATATCAACGCCGTGGCGCCCGCCAATAGCATGCTTTTTTTCAAAGAGCCTAAGGCATGATGTTCGTCATAATCTGTTTTGTGCCCGGCGCGCGCCACCACCCATACACCGCCAACCACGGCAATCATCGCTGCGGCCAATCCCCATGACAAGGTTAATTCGCCCATCAAAATAACGATTAAAACAAGGGGCAGGGGATAGGTGGATGTGATCGGCACAACAACGCCCAACGGCCCCATGGCCAAGGATTTGTACAGCATTAATCCCGCGATGGTGCTGACTATTCCGGTCAAAACCGCCAATAGTAAAGTGGTGGGTTCCCACAACGGCGCAAGGTCGCGGTCGATCACAACGGGGCTGAGCACCAGCACGGTGGCAAGCGATAAAAACATTAAGGTTTGGGCTGGACCAATGGCACGCGACGTATAGCGCGCGGCAAAATCCCCGGTGCCCCAACACAGTGCGGCGATTAGGCCCAACAGTCCCGGATTCACTACAGACGTCCCACGGGGATGCGTTTAGCACCCTTTTTTTCCGCCAACAAACACAGATAATCATGGGCAATGGTGGCGGCCACAATGGCGGTTATTTCCGCTGTATCATAAGCCGGGGCGACTTCGACCAAATCCATTCCGGTGAAATTCAGCGCCCCCAACCCACGTACGATTTCCAAGGCCTGAGCCGAACTTAATCCCCCCGCAACGGGCGTACCCGTTCCCGGAGCAAAGGCCGGGTCCAGACAGTCAATGTCGAACGTCATATAGACCTTGGTATCGCCGACGCGTTCTAAAATCGCATCGATGGTGGCGGCTATACCATTGCGGTGCACCCACGGTGCCGTCAAAATATCAAAACCATGGTCAGATGAATTGGCGGTGCGAATGCCCACTTGAATGGATTGGTCAACGTTGAGCAGGCCTTCGTTTTTGGCGCGCAAAAACATCGACCCGTGATCCAATCGTTTGCCATCATCGGGCCAGGTGTCTGAATGCGCATCAAAGTGCAACAAAGCCACCGGGCCATGGTGTTTCGCCATGGCGCGCAATATTGGATAAGTAATAAAGTGATCGCCGCCCAACGACAGGGGCGATACCCCCGCGTCCAAAATTTTTGTGATGTGGTCTTCGATGGTTTGAATGATGGTTTCTGGGTAATGCGGATCGACAAAACAATCGCCCATATCAGCAACGGCTAACGTTTCAAACGGATCAAAACCAAACGGGAACGAAGGAAGCTCGGCCAATTGCACAGACGCCGCGCGAATGGCGCGGGGGCCTAATCTTGCTCCGCTGCGATATGTTACGGCTCCGTCATAGGGAATGCCAGATACAGCAACGTCTACGCCGGATAAATCATCGGTGTATTTGCGGCGCAGGAAACTCAAAGCTCCGCCATAGGTGAGTTCCGGCCAGCGTCCCAACAGGTCGTCTTTGCGAAAGGCTTGATCGCCATCTTTTTGGTCCGACATGACTTTGATCCCAAATTAAAAATCTATCTGCTTTAGTATACCTGAAATTAGAGAAGGTCCCGAAGCTTAAAATAGGCCATCGACATGACCAGTGCGGGCTTGCGCATTATGGCTCCACCCGGAAAGGACATATGGGGAATGCGGGCAAACACGTCAAATTGTTCAGCGGTGCCTTGCACGGCTTCGGCCATTAATTTTCCGGCCAGTCCCGTAAATAAAATGCCGTGGCCCGAAAATCCGTGGGCGAAATAAATGTTTTTGCCAACCCGTCCAAAATGGGGCATGCGGTTGACCGTGATGGCAACATTTCCGCCCCACGCATAATCGATTTTTTTGCCGTCCAGTTGCGGATAAATGTCGCGCATGGATTTTCCCATGGTTTGCTTTAAATCAAATGGCACGATGCCGGAATAGCTGACCCGTCCACCAAACAACATGCGGTGATCGGCAGACCGCCGCCAATAATTCAGCACAAAATTAATGTCCACCACGCCTTCGTCATCGCGGATCAGGCTTTTGCACAGGTCTTCGCCCAAGGGTTCTGTGGCGACGATAAAGGTGCCCACGGGCATGATCTTTTTAGATATGCTGGGCTCTAATTTTTCCAAATACGCATTGGCGCACATGATGACGTGTTCACAGGTGACTTTGCCAAACGGCGTGGTGATGACGGGCTTGAGGCCTTCTTGAATATGGGTGGCGGGGGAATGCTCATAAATCTTTGCCCCGGCGCGTTCGGCCGCACAGGCCAAGCCCAGTGTGTAATTTAAAGGGTGCAGATGGCCCGATCCCGGATCATAAAGGGCGCCGATGTATTTTTCACTGCCAACCCGTTCACGGGCTTCGGCTTTTGAAAGCGTTTGAAGACCTTGGTAATGGGTCTCAACTTCCATTTCCTCTTTAAGGTCAGCCAATTCACGAACTTGACGGGGTTTGATGGCCATCATCAAATGGCCCCACTTTAAATCGCATTCAATGGAATGTTCTGCGACCGTATCAACGAGTAATTTTTTGGAATACAGGCCCATATCCCAAAGCTTCTGAGCATCGTCGGGGCCAACCATTTTAACAATGTCACGAAAGCCTTTGTTATAGCCGATGATGGCTTGTCCGCCGCTGCGTCCAGAGGCGCCCCAGCCGACTTGATGGGATTCAACGACAATAACGTTATAGCCTTGTTCCGCCAGATGAAGCGCTGCCGACGCTCCGGTGATGCCCGCGCCAATCACGCAGACATCGCACGTCACATCCCCTTTTAGCTTTTCGCGGTTGGGGGACGGAACTGTGGAAGTGGCATAATAAGAATCGGCGTGATGGTCGTTGTGAATTGTGCTCATGGTCTTACCTTGACTGAATTTGTATAAGGACTATGCCACTTTTGCCCCCCTTGGTGTCAAGCTATATGTCTAATATACTTTAATGTAAGATTTTTATAAAAGTCTATATATGTTCGGGTGAGTGATGCTTATCTTGTTGATTAAACAGGGTAAAGCTAGGTTTGTGTGGCCGATATTGATGCTGCTTGTGAAAAACAAAGTGACGTGTTAGTGTTGCATATATCGAACGGATTGGGGAAATCCGGATATTTCTTGAAGAAGGGGCAGACCAAACATGCGTTCCCAGCCCATCGTTGCCGTTTCGGCGTGCGTGAAGGATGTCGACGGCTATGAAAATTATGCCGTTGCGACCAAGTACGTTGACGCCTTGGTTGCGGCATCAAACGTGACACCGCTGATTTTGCCGGCCTTGGGTTACGGCACCCATTGCGAAGATGTTTTGGATATGTGTGACGGCTTGTATCTGACCGGAAGCCTGTCAAACGTTGAACCTCATCATTATGATGGCGAGCCCAGCGCGGACGGTACTTTGCATGATGCATCGCGTGATGCGACCACCTTGCCTTTGTTATTGCGCGCCATCGAAAATGGCATTCCGGTATTTGCGATTTGTCGCGGGTTTCAGGAAATGAACGTGGCGTTTGGCGGAACCTTGCATCAACGCGTGCATGAGGTCTCAAACTTAAACGATCACCGCGAAGACCGATCACAACCCCCTGATGTTTATTTTGGCCCGGCCCACTCCATTGCCTTAACCAAAGGCGGCAAGCTTTCTGAACTTTCCCCCGACCTGACCGTTCAGGTGAATTCCCTGCATACCCAAGGCATTGCTGCATTGGCCGATGGGTTAGAAATCGAAGCCCGCGCCCCGGATGGTTTGGTTGAAGCTTTTCATGTAAAGGACGCCAAGGCCTTTGCTTTGGGTGTGCAGTGGCACCCCGAATGGAAAGTTATGGAAAACGAATTTTCACGTGCGTTGTTTGATAAGTTTGGGGAAGCTTGTCGAAAACGTGCACAGGATCGAGCAGGTAAATGACCATCGAAAGCAATATAACTGAGATTGAAAAATGGTGTGCTGAACATCGCATCACCGAAGTCGAATGTTTGGTGCCAGATATTTCGGGCATTGCTCGGGGTAAAATTTTGCCCGCTGAAAAATTTCTGCGCGGCTTAAAAGGTGGCTCTCACCGTTTGCCCGAAACCATGTTTACGCAAACCATCACCGGGGATTTTCCCGATGCGGATGAATTGGTTTCGGTGGTTGATATTGACGTGGTGATGATGCCGGACGGCAACACCATTCGTCCGGTGCCGTGGTACAAAGAACCCACGGCACAAATTATTTGCGATTGCGTCTATCCAGAATCCGGCCCCGTCGATATTTCGGTGCGCCAAGTCCTGCGTGAAATTTTGGGCTTGTATGAAGCCAAAGGGTGGAAACCCGTAATTGCCCCCGAAGTCGAAATGTATTTGGTGAAAAAGAACATCGATCCGGATTATCCACTGGAGCCCCCTGTGGGTCGATCCGGACGGACGGAAACCGGGCGCCAAGCGTTCAGCATTGATGCGGTCAACGAATTCGATGCCATGTTCGAAGACGTCTATGATTATTGCGAAGCCGAACGCATTGATATCGATACCCTCAATCACGAAGGCGGCGTGGCCCAAATGGAAGTCAACTTCCTGCACGGCGATGCTTTGGAATTGGCGGATCAGGTGTTTTTGTTCAAACGCACGGTGCGCCAAACCGCCATTGACCATGATTTTTACGCGACCTTTATGGCCAAACCCATGCAGCACGAACCCGGCAGCGCGCTGCACATTCACCAAAGCCTTTATGATGTGAAATCCGGCAACAACGTTTTTGTGGACGAAAGCGGCGAAGACAGTGCGTTGTTCATGTCTTATATCGCGGGTCTTCAAACCTATGGCCCGTCGATGATGGCCTTGTTTGCGCCGAACGTAAATTCGTATCGTCGTTTCAGTTATGAAGAAGCCCCCATCAACACCCATTGGGGCCGCGATAACCGCAGTTGCGGCCTGCGCGTTCCCCGGTCTGGCCCCAACAATCGCCGGGTCGAAAACCGCTTGCCGGGGGCCGATGTTAATCCTTATTTGGCCATCGCGGGCACTTTGGCCTGTGGTTATTTGGGCATGGTGAAAAACCTAAAACCAACAGAACCCCAATTGGGCAACGCTTATATACTGCCGAAAAACCTGCCGACCCATTTGTCGGATGCCTTAATTAAATTTGAAAACAACAAAGACATTCGCAGCATTTTTGGCGAGCGTTTTGTGGATTTGTTCTGCATCGTCAAACGCGAAGAATTAGCAACCTATGACCAAGTGATCAGTTCATGGGAACGTGAACACTTGTTGTTGAATGTTTAGGATATGACCATGAACGTGCCCCGCAATTCCACCGCCGAATGGCAACGTGACGATGCCGAACATCACCTGCACCCGTTCAGTGATATCGCTGAACTGAGCGCCAAAGGCGTGCGTGTGATCACCCATGGCGAAGGGGTCTATATTTGGGATTTGGAAGGTGAAAAAATCATCGATGGCATGGCGGGCCTGTGGTGCGTCAGCCTTGGTTATGGGCGCAAAGACTTAGCGGACGTTGCGGCCAAGCAAATGAACGCCTTGCCGTATTACAATACATTTTTTCAAACCACCACCATGCCCGCAACGGCCTTGGCGACTTTGTTATCCGAAGTCACGCCCGATGGCTTTAACAATGTTTTTTATGGCAGTTCCGGGTCTGAATCCAACGACACCATGGTGCGTTTGGTGTGGCGGTATTGGGACGCTAAAAAACAACCTTTAAAGAAAACCATCATCGCCCGCGAAAATGCCTATCACGGCAGCACAATCGCCGGGGCCAGCTTGGGCGGCATGGGGTACATGCATGAACAAGGCCCGTTGCCTTTACCCGGCTTTGAACATATTGAACAGCCGCACTGGTATTTTAACGGTGGCGATTTAAGCTCTGACGAGTATGGTCTAAAAGCCGCAGGCAAGCTGGAAGAAAAAATACTGGAACTGGGTGCCGATACCGTCGCGGCGTTCATTGGCGAACCCATTCAAGGGGCCGGGGGCGTGATTGTTCCCCCCGACAGTTATTGGCCCGAAATCCAACGCATTTGTCAAAAATACGATGTGTTGTTGGTGTCGGACGAAGTCATTTGCGGATTTGGCCGCACCGGAGAATGGTTCGGATGCCAGTCGTTTGGGTTCGAGCCCGATTTGATGACCATGGCCAAAGGCATGTCGTCAGGATACATTCCAATTTCGGGTGTGATGGTACACGACCGCGTGGTTGACGTGTTAAAAGACAGCGGTGATTTTAACCACGGTTATACCTATTCCGGTCACCCGGTATCGTGCGCAGTGGCCGAAGCCGCAATAACGATTTTGCGCGACGAAGGCATTGTTGACCGTGTGAAAAATGACGTTGGCCCTTATTTTCAAAAAAGACTACACGAATTTTTAGACCATCCTTTGGTGGGACAGGTGCGTGGACGGGGCTTGATCGGAGCCTTGGAAATGGTCAAGGACAAAGCCACCCACGAACCGTTTGATAAGGTCGGTGAGGTTGGCACCATTTGCAGGAACCATTGTTTTGAGCATAATATCATCATGCGCGCGACCGGGGATGCAATGTTGTTGTCACCACCTTTGGTGATCACTAAAGATGAAATCGATGAATTGATGGATAAGGCACGGATGTGTCTGGATATGACGGCCAAAGATATTGGCTTAATGTAGATTTAAAATTTAAAGATCTTATGGGGAGTTAAAATGAAACAGGTTAAAAAAACGATTGCCGTAACGGTGGCTTTGGCGGCTGGTCTAGTGTTGGCCGGGTGTGGTGATAAGGCCGAAGAAAAAGTTGTGAATGTTTATAACTGGTCTGATTACATTGCCGAAGAAGTCTTGGCCGAATTCGAAGCCGAAACGGGCATCAAAGTGGTCTATGACGTTTTTGATTCCAACGATGTTTTAGAAACAAAATTGTTGGCAGGCAATTCCGGCTATGACGTGGTTGTGCCGTCGGGAACTTTCTTGGGCCGCCAAATTGAAGCCGGCGTTTTTCAAAAGCTGGACAAATCAAAACTCACCAATTGGGGTAACCTTTGGGATGTGGTTTTAAAACGCGTCGACAAGTATGATCCCGGCAATCAATACGCCGTGAATTACATGTGGGGCACCACGGGCATTGGCTATAACGTTGGCCAGATCAAAGCCCGCATGCCCGATGCACCGACCACGTCTTGGGACATGATTTTTAACCCAGCCATCGTTTCTAAATTTGCGGATTGCGGTGTGTATATGTTGGACGCCAGCGATGAAATGATTCCCGCTGCGTTGAATTATATTGGTGAAGACCCCGACAGCAAAGACGAAGCCGTCATTGCCAAGGCCGAAGCCGTATTGATGGCGATCCGTCCTTACGTCCGTAAATTCCATTCGTCTGAATATATTGATGCCTTGGCAAACGGCGATATCTGTTTGGCGATTGGTTGGTCGGGTGATGTTTTGCAAGCCCGTGACCGTGCAGCCGAAGCCAACAACGGTGTTGAAATTGCCTATTTTGCACCGTCCGAAGGCGCGCAAATGTGGTTCGACATGATGGCCATTCCGGCCGATGCTCCCCATGCTGATAATGCTCACACATTCATCAATTACATCATGCGGGCAAAAGTCATGGCTCAGGCGTCTAACTATGTTTATTACGCCAATGGCAACAAAGCGTCTGAGGAATTTTTGGAAGCTGACGTGATTGGTGACGAAGCCATTTACCCGTCTGCCGAAGCCATGAAAGGCTTGTTCATCACCACACCGTATGACCCTAAATCTCAACGGGCTGTGACCAGCATTTGGACCCGTGTGAAAGTGGGCGAATAGACCAAGCGATGACCGCTTTGCTTCAAAAAGCAAAGCGGTCATTTTCTTTTAAGGTATAGACAAGGTCTAAATATGGCTGATGAAAATCCTCAATCGAATGCTATTTTTACGCCGTGGACGGACTCCGGCGAAAAGCCTTTTGTGCGCCTTGAAAACGTCACTAAAAAATTTGGTAACTTTACCGCCGTCGACAATATTTCTTTAGACATTTATGAACGCGAATTCTTTTCGCTTTTGGGCCCCAGCGGCTGTGGCAAGACCACATTATTGCGCATGTTGGCTGGGTTTGAATTGCCCACGTCCGGCAAGATTTTCATTGATGGCGAAGACATGTCCTGTGTGCCGCCCCACAAACGCCCGGTCAATATGATGTTTCAATCCTATGCGTTGTTTCCGCACATGACGGTTGAACAAAACATCGCCTTTGGTCTGAAACAAGACAAACTGCCTAAGGATGAAATTTCCGATACCGTGAACCGCATGCTTGGCTTGGTGAAGCTGGAAGACTTTTCAAAACGCAAACCAGAACAGCTTTCGGGTGGGCAACGTCAACGGGTGGCTTTGGCCCGGTCCTTGGCGAAAAATCCCAAAATATTGTTGTTGGATGAACCGCTGGGGGCGTTGGATAAAAAACTGCGCAAAGAAACCCAATTTGAATTGATGAACATCCAAGAAGAACTGGGCATCACCTTTGTCATCGTCACCCACGACCAAGAAGAAGCCATGACCGTCTCGTCACGCATCGCCATGGTGGATACGGGCAAGGTGGTTCAGGTCGCGGTCCCGGCGGATATCTATGAATATCCAAATTCCCGAAAAGTCGCGACGTTTATTGGCGAGGTCAATATTTTAGAAGGCATCGTCGCCAAGGTCGAAAAAGATTCTGCCACCATCAACATTAAAGGCATAAACACCCCCGTACACACGGGTCGCAGCATTCAGGCTGGAAATGGCGAACAGGTTTGGGTCGCCGTGCGTCCGGAAAAAATGATTGTCAGCCTGAACGCTCCCGACGACCTAAGCACAAACGTCATCAAAGGCATTGTTTGGGACATTGGTTATTTGGGTAACCTATCCGTTTATCATGTGCGGCTTTTTGACAAGCGCATGGTGACCGTGACCATGACCAACCGCACCCGCGAAACCGAACGCACCATCACGTGGGAAGACGAAGTTTATGTCACGTGGGACAGCGATGCTTCTGTTGTGTTGTTGAGCTAAGAAGGGGGAGGGGAGATCATGACGCAAAAACCAGACTCCTCTCAGCCTTTGTGGTTTGCCCGGTGTTGTGAACGCTGGGGATTGGAAGGCCGCACCCTGACAGTGATGGTGCCGTACATTTGGTTGTTGCTGTTGTTTCTGGCGCCGTTTCTGATTGTCTTAAAAGTCAGCTTCGCCGAAATGAAACTGGCTATTCCGCCTTATACACCCTTGTTCGAAATGGTCGAAGACGGCTTTGTGCAAATCAAGCTGAACCTTGATAATTACGCTATGTTGTTCAGTGATGCGCTGTATATAAAATCATATGTCAGCAGTATCAAAATCGCCCTGATCTCAACATTTTTCACGCTGTTGATTGGCTACCCGATTTCTTATGGCATGGCGCGGGCTCCTCGGTCTTGGCAACCTATCTTGTTGATGCTGGTGATTTTACCGTTTTGGACCTCGTTTTTAATTCGTGTGTATGCGTGGATTGGCATCTTAAAACCCGAAGGTTTTTTGAATATGTTTTTGATGTGGATYGGYGYGATYGAYGAKCCKYTGRTSATCTTGCACACCAAYACGGCGGTYTAYATCGGTATCGTGTATTCGTAYCTGCCGTTCATGATTTTGCCGTTGTATGCCAGTTTGGAAAAAATGGATTTGTCTTTGTTAGAGGCTGCGGCTGACCTTGGCTGCCATCCCTTAAAAGCGTTTTGGAAAATCACCTTTCCCCTATCCATGCCGGGCGTGATTGCGGGGTGTTTTTTGGTGTTCATTCCGGCCGTTGGTGAATTTGTGATCCCTGATTTGTTGGGCGGGTCCAGCACTTTGATGATCGGCAAAACTCTGTGGACCGAATTTTTCAACAATCGGGACTGGCCGCTATCATCAGCTGCCGCCGTTGTTTTGTTGGCGTTATTGATCGTGCCCATCGTGTGGTTTCAAAGATTTCAATCGCGCCGTTCGGCGATGGGCGAATAGGGAGGGGCTAAGATGAAACATTGGACATGGTTTAACAAAGTCTCCCTGATTATGGGCTTTGCCTTTTTATACATTCCGATCCTCTTGCTGGTGATTTACAGTTTTAATGAATCCCGTTTGGTGACCGTATGGTCTGGGTTTTCGTTTAAGTGGTATGGATCGTTGATGCAAAACAGGGGCTTGATGGACGCTGCCGCCGTGACCATTAAGGTTGCCTTGATCTCGTCAACGCTGGCGACCATTTTGGGCACCATGGCGGGGTTTTCCATGGTGCGTTTTAAACATTTTCGCGGCCGCACATTGTTTAACGGTATGATTTATGCGCCGTTGGTGATGCCCGAAGTCATCACCGGGCTTTCATTGCTGTTGATGTTTGTCGCCATATCGTTGGACCGGGGCATGTGGACCATCACCTTGGCCCACACCACGTTTTCCATGTGTTATGTGGGGGTGGTTGTACAGTCCCGGCTAGCGGGCTTTGATCGGTCCATCGAAGAAGCCGCTATGGATTTGGGCTGCACCCCGCTGAAGACCTTTTTTGTGATCACCTTGCCAATCATTTTACCTGCTGTTTTGTCGGGCTGGTTATTGTCCTTTACCTTGTCGTTGGATGATTTGGTGATCGCCAGTTTCACCACCGGGCCGGGTGCCACTACCTTGCCCATGAAAATTTATTCCATGGTAAGATTGGGCATCACGCCAGAGGTCAATGCGATTTCAACCATCCTGATCGGCATTGTGGCGATGGGTGTGGTGGTGCTGTCGGTGGTGCACAAACGCCGGGAAAACCAAAAACGAAAAGACGAGCTTTTGGCTGCGTCAGATTTATAAAACGGAGTTTCGATCATGTTGACCATCAATCCCAAAGCCGCACGTTTGCACGCCGAGGCCTTTTTAAAAGACCATCCGGACGTTCAGTATCTGGATGCGTTTATGTTCGACATGAATTGCATCGTGCGGGGCAAACGTTACCCCCGCGCCGACATTGCCCACCTGTTCGAAATCGGCGTATTGTTGCCGTATTCCGCCATGGTCTTGGATGTGACGGGAACGTCATCGGATGCGGGCGGTATTGGGTTCAGCGATGGCGATCCAGACGGAACCCTGCGACCCCTTACCGGCACTTTAGCAATGGTGCCCTGGGCCGATGTTCCGACCGCGCAGGTGGTTGTATCTTATGACGATAGCAACGGCGAAGATGCCTTGTTGGAACCCCGCAATATTTTGGCCCAAATCGAAGCCAAATTAAACGCCGATGGATTGTATCCAGAAACAGCCTTGGAATTAGAGTTTTATTTATTAGACAGCAGCCGCACCCCTGAACGTTTTCCCCAAGCCCCCATTTCCCCCGGCACAGGCGAACGTGATAAAACCACGCAGGTTTATGGCATGGCGGAATTAGATCATTACGGTGAAGTCCTGCGCGAAATCGAAGACGCCTGTCATGTGCAAAACATTCCGGCCTATACGGCAAGTGCGGAATACGCGCCCGGTCAATTTGAAATTAATTTGAAACATTGTCGTTCCGCCGTGGATGCCGCCGATCATGCCGCCTTGCTTAAACGCGTGGTCAGCAACGTTGCCCACAAACACGGCTTTCGTGCTAGTTTTATGGCCAAGCCGTTTTTGGAATTGGCGGGCAATGGCCTGCACGTTCACGTCAGTGTGCTGGATGACAAAGGCCACAATATTTTTGCTGATGGGGATGATGGCAAGCTGGGCAATCAGCTGTTGGCAAATGCGGTTGGCGGCATGCAGGCGGCGTTGTTTGAATCCATGGCTTTTTACGCCCCGAACGTAAATTCTTATCGCCGCTTTAAACCCAATACGTATGTTCCCGTTACGCCCAGTTGGGGCGCGAACAATCGTTCGTTGGCGTTCAGAGTTCCCACAGGTGACAGCACCAGCCGCCGTATTGAACACCGCATTGCCGGGGCGGACGCAAATCCATACCTGACCTTGGCGGCAATTTTGGCGGGGCTTCATCATGGGATCAAAAACAAGTTAGATCCCGGCAAGCCCGGCACGGGAAATACAGGCGAAGTCTGTGACCCCAACATGCCGTGCACGTTGGATCAGGCCTTGGCTAAATTTAAACAAAGCGAAATCCTGCCCGCGTATTTTGGCACTCGATATATGGATGTGTATGGCCTCACCAAACAAGCCGAGCTGGACGCGTTTCGGGATTACATTTCCGGTCGGGAATACGATTGGTATTTATAGGCTAGCTGAGGTCGATCCATGTGGATTTGATTTCAGTATATTTATCCAAAGCATGAAGCGATTTATCGCGACCGTTTCCAGATTGTTTATAACCGCCAAACGGCATGGTCATGTCGCCGCCATCCCAACAATTCACCCACATGTTGCCCGCGCGAATGCGTCGGGACAGTTTGATGGCTTTGTTTAAATCAGCTGTCCACAAACACGCCGCCAAGCCATACTGGCTGTCGTTGGCAATGGTGATGGCTTCTTCTTCTTCCTTAAATGTTAGGGTCGAAAGGACCGGGCCAAATATTTCTTCTTGGGCAATCCGCATGGAACTTTTCACATTGTCAAAAATGGTTGGGGCCACATAATAGCCGCCTTGGTTTAACAACACCCGTTCGCCGCCGCACAATAATTTGGCGCCTTCGTTTTTGCCGATGTCGATGTAATCCAACACCCGGTTCATGTGCTTTTCTTCGATCAATGCGCCCAGTGTTGTGTTGATGTCTAACGGATCACCCGGCTGCATGGTGGCGGCAACCTTCAAAACTTCTTCGATAAATTCATCCTTGATGGTGTCTTGCACAATCAACCGAGACGCGGCGGTGCAGACTTCGCCTTGATTGTAAAAAATACCAATGGCAGCATGTTTGGCGGCTTTTTTAAGGTCTTTGCAATCGTCAAAAACAATATTGGGCGTTTTGCCGCCGCATTCCAGCCACACCCGTTTCATGTTGGATTGGCCTGAATATTGTAAAAATAGTTTTCCGACTTCGCCCGATCCGGTAAACGCCAAACAGTCCACATCCATGTGCAGACCTAACGCCTTGCCCGCCGTGGGACCAAAACCGGGCACAACGTTCAGCACGCCTTCGGGCAGGCCGGCTTCAACCGCAAGCTCGGCCAAGCGCAGGGCGGTGAGCGGGGATTGTTCGGCGGGTTTTAAGACCACAGAATTTCCGGATGCCAAGGCAGGTCCAAGTTTCCAACACGTCATCAACAGCGGAAAATTCCACGGCACAACGGCGGCGACCACGCCGATGGCTTCGCGGGTAATGGTGCCAAAAGCATTGGGGCCAGATGGCGCGACTTCGTCATAAACCTTGTCACACGCTTCGCCGTACCAACGCATGCAATTGGCGGATGACGGAACATCAACGCTTAGGCTGTCGCCGATGGGTTTGCCCACATCCAGTGTTTCCAAAAGGGCAAGTTCTTCGGCATGATCGTCCATAAAATCAGCCAAGCGAATGAGGATTTTTTTTCGGTCCCTAGGCGCCATGTCCGACCACACACCACTGTCGAAAGCTTTGCGGGCGCTGGCAACGGCCAGGTCAATGTCAGCGGCATCGCCTTCGGCTACGGAGCCCAAGATTTCGCCTGTGCCGGGATTGATGTTGTTAAAGGTCTTTTTGCTTTGCGCATCCACACGCCGCCCATCAATAAACAAATGGCTGGGCAGGGCAATTTTGCGAGCACGGGCTTTATAATCAATGGACATGGGTCACCTTTAAAAACTGGGGGGCGTGGCCGCACTGACAATGATGCATTCATCTTTGCCGACGTTTTTAAAACGGTGCGGAATGTTGTTGTTGATGTAATAGGAATCGCCAACTTTCAGGATCTTTTTGCGTTGCCCTACGGTCAGCTCAATTTTGCCTTTGATGACGATTCCGGCTTCTTCGCTGTTGTGGGTGATCATGTCTTCGCCCGAATGTGCGCCGACTTCATAACGTTCATGTAAAAAGCGAAGCTTGCGGTCCTTGCGATTGGCACCGACCAATTTCAGATGCGCGCCATTTTCAAAAAACTCAACCAGATGGTCTTTTTCAAAAAAGATCGTTTCGTCAGATTCCATATCCATGGTCAAAAAATCAACCAAGGATATGGAAAAGCTGTCCAAAACCTTTTTCAAGGAATCAACCGACGGGCTGACCCGGTCTTGTTCAATCAATGAAATGGTTGAGTTGGTGACGCCCGCGCGTTTGGCGACTTCGCGTTGGGAAAGCCCATGCATGGTGCGCAGTGCTTTTAATCGTGTGCCAATATTGTTGTCCATGCGCGCCTGTTCCTTAAATTATGCGTCAAACATAATAGGCAGTACTGGCGGTAAAAGCGAGTTTTAATGGTGAAATGTAAAATATATTAGACGTTTTTAGCGTTCAACGCACAAGGCGACACCCATGCCGCCGCCAATGCATAGGGTGGCGAGGCCTTTGTGGGCGTCTCGGCGCTGCATTTCATACAGCAGCGTAACCAAAATCCTGGCCCCACTGGCCCCGATGGGATGGCCCAAGGCAATGGCTCCGCCGTTGACGTTGACCTTAGCTGTGTCCCAGCCGAGCTCTTGATTGACGTGGCACGCTTGGGCGGCAAAGGCTTCGTTGGCTTCGATTAAATCTAAGTCTTGGGCGGTCCACCCGGCTTTTTTCAAAGCGGATTTCGAAGCAGGTATAGGTCCGGTCCCCATCAGCTGAGGATCAACACCAACAGAAGCCCACGACGCAATCCTCGCCAGCGGTGTTAAGCCCCGGCGTGTGGCTTCGTCGGCGGACATAATCACCAACGCCGCCGCCCCATCGTTCAAACCCGAGGCATTTCCTGCGGTCACTGTGCCGTCTTTTTTAAAAGCGGGGCGCAGGGATGAAAGCGTTTGGGTCGTTGTGCCCGCACGGGGGAATTCGTCCGTATCAAATTCAGTGTCGCCGCGTCTGGATTTAACGGTGACGGAAACAATTTCGTCCTTAAAGGTGCCAGCCTTCAACGCGGCCTCGGCTTTTTGTTGAGACGCAGCAGCAAAGGCATCTTGGGTGACGCGGTCAATTGAAAACTTGTCGGCTATGTTTTCCGCCGTTTGGCCCATGTGATAATCATAAAACGCATCCCACAATCCATCCTTGACCATGGTATCAACCATGTGTCCATCGCCCATTTTGGTGGGCGCGCGCAGGTATGTTGTGTGCGGTGCTAAGCTCATGTTTTCCTGACCACCCGCGATGACGATGGTGGCGTCGCCGCACTTAATCGCTTGGGCGGCTAACATGACGGTGCGCAGTCCCGACCCGCACACTTGATTGACGGTATAGGCGCTTTTTTCGGCGGGAATTTTTGCAGCCATGGCGGCTTGACGAGCGGGGTTTTGGCCTTCGCCCCCGGTTAGAACTTGGCCCATGATCACTTCGTCAACATCTTTTGGGGAAATGCCCGCGCGGTTTAACGCTTCGGCAATGACTGTGCTGCCCAATTGTATGGCTGGCACGGTGCTGAGCCCGCCCATAAACGATCCAATGGCGGTGCGGGCTGCGGCGACGATGACGATATCAGTCATGATTTATCCTAAGTCGATAGTTCAACGAGGTCTTTATACAAAGCCAAAGCCTCTGGATTGGCAAGGGCGTGTTGGTTGCGCACCGGACAGTTATGAATAACATCGCGCACGGCCAGCTCAACTATTTTTCCCGATTTAGTACGGGGAATGTCGTCCACAGCCAGAATTTTGGCGGGAACATGACGCGGTGTTGTATTGGTGCGAATTTCGCTTTTGATGCGTTTGATGAGGCCGTCATCCAGTTGGACGCCTTCGCGCAGTTTTACAAACAAAACAATGCGTACATCATCGTCCCAATCTTGGGCCACCACAACGGCATCTAAGACTTCTGAAATCGGTTCGACTTGGCGGTAAATTTCCGCCGTGCCAATACGTACGCCGCCGGGATTTAAGGTGGTATCGGATCGTCCCAAAAACACAACACCGCCCGTGTCTTTGATTTCAATCAAATCCCCGTGGTGCCAGATATTATCAAACGTTTCGAAATACGCCGCATGGTAACGTTCGCGGTCCGGGTCGTTCCAAAAACCAACGGGCATGGACGGGTGAGGGGACAAACACACCAATTCACCGGGTTCGTTTGTCACAGCCTCGCCCGCCGTATTAAAGGCCTGAACATTCATGCCCAAATGGCGTTTTTGCGATTGTCCTCGGTACACGGGGCCAATGGGATTTCCACCCACAAAACAGCCGACAATGTCGGTGCCGCCCGCAATCGACGATACACAGCAATCGGCTTTCCACGAGGCATATAGATAATCAAAGTTTTGGGGCGATAAGGGCGACCCTGTTGAAAATATCGTGCGCAATTTTGACAGGTCGTGGGTTTTAACAGGTTCAACATCTGCCTTGGCGCACGCATCAATATATTTCGCCGAAGTGCCAAAATGCGTGACGCTGCTTTTTTGGGCAATAGACGCCAAACGGTTTGCATCAGGATAAACGGGGTTGCCGTCAAACAAGACGATGGTGGCTTGGCTGGCCAATGCCGACACCAACCAATTCCACATCATCCACCCGCACGTGGTGAAATAAAACAATCGATCACCGGGTTGAATGTCGCCTTGCAACTGGTGTTCTTTTAAGTGTTGTAACAAGATACCGCCGACCCGGTGCACGATGCATTTCGGAACACCCGTGGTGCCGGAAGAAAACATGATGAACAGCGGGTCGTTAAAGCTTACGTGCGTGAATTTTAAGGGCTTGCGCGGTTGGTCGTGAATGACCGAGCGGTACATCAAGCCTTTACCCGCCAGCCCGGAAAGATCAACGTCGCCCTTGATATAAGGCACAACGATCACCTGTTGGATGCTGGGGATTTTGGGCAACAGGTCTGATACGGTTTCAAGACTGTCAAAGGCCTTGCCGTTGTAATGATAGCCGTTTGCGGTGAACAGAACTTTGGGTTCGATTTGACCAAAACGATCCAAAACACCTTGGGTGCCAAAATCAGGAGAACAAGACGACCACACCGCGCCCAACGCCGTGGTCGCCAACATGGCAATTACGGTTTCTGGAATGTTGGGCATAAAGCCCGCGACTCGGTCGCCCTTTTCCACGCCCAATTCTTTTAATGCGCGGCTAAGGCGAGAGACTTGATCATACAGTTCGTCCCAACACAAAACCTGACGTCGGCCATCTTCGCTGTGAGCAATGATCGCTTTGCCATTGCCCCGGCGTTGCAATAAATTTTCGGCGTAGTTCAACTGAGCCTTGGGGAAAAACATGGCGTCGATTAAAGTGTCATCGGTTTGGAGCGCCGGGCCGGGTTTGCCTTGGGACCGGACCTCACAAAATTTCCACACCATGGTCCAAAAATCATCAGGCTGTTGAACCGACCAATCCCAAGCCGCGTCATACGTCGGCAGGCTGACTTTATACTTACGTTCCGCACGGTGTAAAAATGCGGTTAACAATGACCCATCGATACGATCTTGGGACGGGGACCAAAGCGGTGTATTCATGTGATTTAGACTTTAACGAACGACGGTTACAGAACAATTGGCGTGGCGAACCACACGGGCGGCGTTGGGGCCTAACAAGAAATCTTTCAGATCATCGCGGCCTGATGATACCACGATCATGTCAGCCTTAATCTTATCGGCCATGTTGAGAATTTCCTCATAAACCGTGCCTTCACTGACAATACGTTGCGTTTTGATGTCATCGGAAATGTGTGTTTTGACGAATTCTTTTAAGGCCACCAAAACTTTATCACAGATATCCTTTTCATAACCCTTGGGAAAAAACGATCCCACGATGGACATGCCAAAATTGGGCACCACGGTCATCACGTGCAAGGTCCCGTCCGAAGCCTTGATAAAATCAAGGGCCACGGGCAGGGCTTTGGTCCAAGAGCTTTCGTCGTTTAAGTCAACGGTCAATAAAACATTTTTAAACATTGTTTATGCTCCTACTGCAGCTTCTTCGACGCGCAAACGTCGACGTTGAATGACAATCACAAAAAACAACAGAGCCAAGGCTGGAATAAAGAACCATTCCTTATCTGTGCGTTCGAGTGGAACTTCTACACGTTCGATTATAACGGGTTCGTCTCCGTAAAAATCAAAGGCCAACAGGGGTTCGGACAGGGCGGTGCTGGGCATGGGTTCGTCCAACGTGGCCGTATCCCCATCAATCATCACCATCAATCCTGCAACATCCAACAGGCGGCTTTGACCGTCGCCACTTTTACCCATTGAAGCCATTAAAGTGGTTCTGGCCATTTCGCCATTACGGCTGTCAGGGCCAGAGATCACAAAACGGATCATGCCATCTTCCGGAGTCTGTGCAGCCACGTTGACGATTTCGGTTCCGGGCCTGAATTCATACGGCGGACTGACTTGATCCAACCAATATCCCGGTCGGAACATAGTGAAGGCGATCAGCAAGAATGCTAGGGTTTCCCAGACTCTGTTTTTCACAAACATGTATTGCTGGGTTGCCGCGGCAAAGGTCAGCATCGCCACCAGTGCGGTGATAAACACAAACACAGCATGGACCGCATCAACGTTAATCAGCAACAAATCAGTGTTGAAGATAAACAAGAACGGCAAGATTCCGGTGCGGATATCGTACATGAATCCTTGGATACCTGTGCGGATAGGATCACCACCCGAAATCGCCGATGCGGCAAACGCCGCGA
>NVTL01000045.1 GCA_002401565.1 Rhodospirillaceae bacterium | reverse complement strand
ATGTAACATTAGTCAGCGTTGCAAAAGGAAGTGATAGAAAAGTTGGTATGGAACAAATATTCTTCCCATCGGAAGCAATAGCTAAACGATTAGACGAAGATTCACCAGCACTAGATTTGATCCAAGCAATACGAGATGAAGCTCATCGCTTTGCGATTACCGGGCATAGAGGTAAACGCGACAAAAAGCGTAGGACCTCAACATTAGAAGGAATCACTGGAGTAGGAGCCAAACGTAGACGAGCAATCATTCAACATTTTGGTGCGTTGTTCTTCGTCTTCGATAAATTCAGCCCGCAGTTTCAACCGCGTTATGGGCGTGCGCAAATCATGGGAAATCGCCGCCAACATGTGGGTGCGGTCTTTCACAAAAGCCTGCAGCCTGTCTTGCATTTGATTAAAAGCCTTGGCCGCACGGAGCACTTCACGGGGGCCGCGTTCATCCAGTTTTGGCGCATTAAAGTCCAGCCCTAAGCGTTCTGCGGCTTGGGCAAACAGGCTTAAGGGTTGGGTTGCGCGCCGCACCGCCCACATGCTCACCACCACAACCACCAACAACAGCAAAATCCCCGGCCAGAAAATTTGCGAATGTAAGGCAGCCTGCAAGGGCGGTGGTGACGTCGCAAAATTCAACCACCAACCATCTGATAATTTCAAAGAAATCACCATCATGCGCCGGGGGCCGGTTCGTTCGTTTCCGTGCATGCGCGCCATCATGCCCGATGTATTTCGGCGATGATCAACCAGCGCGCGACCCATGCGAAAATCATCGTTCGCAATATCGCCCAGTTGACTTTGCAGGGCTTCTTTGACCAAGCGCCCTTCCCAATCGAGCGAGCTGGCGGGGATTTGGCTTTGCGCAGAATGCGTCACCCGAAACACCGGGCCTTGAAAAGAAGGCAAGGCCAAAGGACGATCTGTGGCATCCATCTCATTTAAAGATTGCGTGACGCCCGCAATGCGCGACACCACATGCCAGCCCCCGATATTGGTCAGCAAAGCTTGACGTTCGGCGTACATTTGCGACGCCATTATGCCGCCAATAACTAAAAACCCCAGCAACAACACGCCTAATGTCCGGCCCAAAATGGTTTGCGGGCAAATTTTCATAAAAGGTATCATGATGATGCACCCGCTTCGACTTTGGGCGTAAATATGTACCCCCCGCCGCGCACGGTTTTGATCAAGGTGGGCGTTTTTGCATCGGGTTCAATCTTTTTGCGCAGGCGACTGACCTGAACATCAATAGCCCTGTCAAATGGTTGAGCATCGCGGCCGCGCGCCATATCCAACAACTGATCGCGGTTCAATACCCGGCCCGGATGGGTGACAAAAACCTGCAGCAACTCAAATTCACCGCCGCTGAGATCACAGTTTTCACCTTGGGCATTGGATAAGGCTCGAGCATTTAAATCCAAGTTCCAGCCCGCAAACATGACCACGTCATTGGTATTTTCAGGGGCCGGATCGTGGGATCGGCGCAAGACCGCTTTGATACGGGCCAGCAGTTCGCGGGGGTTAAAGGGTTTCGCTAAATAATCATCGGCACCCATTTCCAAACCAATGATACGATCCATGTCTTCGCCCATGGCGGTCAACATGATGATCGATACATTCGATTTATTGGCGCGCAAGTTGCGGGTCAACGTTAACCCGTCTTCGCCCGGCATCATGACGTCCAAGACAATCAGGTCAATCGAACTGGCGGCTAATTCAGCCAGCATTTCCCGGCCATTGGCGGCGGTGCTGACGCGAAGACCACGATCGCTCAAAAACCGCGCCAACAGGTTGCGAATTTCGGCGTCGTCATCAACGACTAAAATGTGTTCTGTGCGTTCCATATAAAGAGTATAGAGCGCTCTTTATCGTTTGGTTAGCAGAACTTGGTAACCGAATGTAACGGCCAGAGGGATGGTTACAATGCGTTACACTTTAGCCTGTTTTGAGACACATCCGGGTTACATGGAGGTGCTTAAATATAGTCATCAAAACGAGGCTAAGGACCTCCCCAGACCTAGCCCTAACCAAATGGAGACTATCATGAAACGCAACACCCTCATTATTTCCGCCGCTGTCGTTGGCCTCAGCGCCCTGATCGCAACTGCATCTTTCGCCCACGGCCCCAACGGCGGTGGCTTTGGCCAAGGCTTCATGAATGGCCAAGGTCAACATGGCATGATGGGTGGTCAAGGCGGTTACATGCAAGGCCAAGGTGGCCATAACTTTACCAAAGGCTTTATGAACGGTAACGGCTTTGGCGATTGCCAAAATGTGGCTCAAACCCTAGACACCCCCCTGACCATTGAAGATGTCACAAAAAACCTGACCCAACGACTTGATCAACGCGGCAATGACCGCCTGAAAGTTGGCAATGTCACTGAAACGGACACGACCATCACCGCAGAAATCGTCACGGTAGACGACTCATTGGTTCGCAAAATTGAAATCGACAAAACTACAGGCCAACACAAACGTATGAACTAAGACCTCCCCGGCCTGTTCGTTTTTAAAGTTTCGAACAAAATGACAGCCCCACTTTTCTAAGGTGGGGCTGTATTTGTTGGCTTTTTTGTCTTTGTTCTAATCTAAATTGATTATTTTTCTAGGCTTTACCCCTATAAACACTGTATTATTATGGACTTAATGACCTGAAACTTTGATCGCGTTGGCGAAAAGCATTAGTGAACCCTAAAATGAAGYCGACACACCTTCAGCGCCTGCACATACGGCTCTCTATGACGTTCGCTTTTCTGGCTTTGATTGCGGGTTCCGTTGCGTCCACCACATATGCCAGCGAGACGTCTTTGCGGGGCCGTTCATTGTTCCCCCTGCACCAAGTCAAAAACATCCATCCCGGCAAAGTGCTGTTGGGCGAAGTGTTGTTTTTTGATGTGCGGTTGTCCGGCGATAATTCGATCAGTTGCGCCAGTTGCCACGACATCAATGCCGGCGGTGCTGACGGCTTAAAAAGAGCTATTGGCATTAACGGCATCGAAGGCCCCATCAACACCCCCACCGTATTTAACAGTGTTTTTAACATTTCTCAATTTTGGAACGGTCGGGCCGCTACGTTAGAAGAACAAGCCGCTGGTCCCGTGCACAATCCATCCGAAATGGGCTCAAACTGGTTAGATGTGGTCACCAAACTCAGCCAAGACAGGGACCTGAAGAACCAATTTTTTGAGATTTATCACGATGGTATTACGGGCAAAAACATTGTCAATGCGCTGGCGATGTTTGAACGCACGCTGGTGACGTATAACGCGCCGTTCGACAAGTATTTACGCGGCGACAAAAATGCTATTTCCGATGTCGCAAAACGCGGCTATGAACTGTTTGAAGCGTACGGCTGTATTTCCTGTCACCAAGGGGCGAATATAGGCGGAAACATGTATCAAACCATGGGCATCATGGACGATTATTTCAAAGAACGCGGCAATGAAAATGCCGCCGACCAAGGCCGATACGACGTCACGGGCCACGAACGTGATCGCCATGTGTTTAAGGTTCCTAGCCTGCGCATGGTTGCCCATACGGCCCCCTATTTTCATGATGGCAGTGCTAAAACCTTAAAAGAAGCCGTGAACATCATGGCCAGATTTCAACTGGGTCAAGATCTGCCGGAACAAGACCTGATTCCGATCATCGCCTTTTTGGAATCTTTGGCTGGCGAATACAAAAGGTTTATGCCGTGAAGAGTACGCTTTTAAAATCTTTGCAATATCTGCTTTTGGCGGCCATGGCCGGGCTGATGGTGGTCTTCTTTTTCCAAACGCAAATTATGGATTTGGACCGCCATACTGCAGAAACTCAAGATATTTTACGCCTAAAACAGCTGGACACCTTGTTGGAAGAAGAGGCGCTGAAAATCACCTCTTTGCAGTTGAGCCATTACGATAACATGGTCGATTTGGTGGTTCGCATCAACGCCCTGACAACACGACTTAAAAACCCCCAAGGCGGCGTTTACGGCACGATTGGTCCCAAAATGGATGGTTTGATTGACAATTACAGTCAGTTAATGAAAGACAAAATTGACTTTATCGAAAGCATAAAGTCTTCCATGGCGATCGTTCGCAATACCCTTAATTTCATTCCCACAGAAATTCAAAGAATCACCTCACGTTCCCACAATGCGTTGGAACACCAATTCCATTCCATGCTCGCCACTTTGCTGGCTCAAAACATCAACCCCAGCCCGCAAAATCTTAAAAAATATAATGAGGCTATTGCCGATCTTAAAGTGCTTAAAAGCAATCCAAAAACATCTCTGGTGTCTCAGGCAAACATCAAACGCATTCTGCTTCATGCGACCACAAACATGAAAGCCAATATCGATACCATCACCTTGTTTGACAGTCTTACGGAACTTAAAACCAGAGCGGCCATTGAACAGATTTTTGTGGCGCATTCGGATTTTGCCTTTGAACGCATCAAAACCGCCGACAAGTATCGTTTGGTCTTGCTGACATTGTCTTTGTTGCTGTTTTTAGGTTTAGGCATCACTTTGCACAATCTCAACACCGCCCGCAATGCAGCGCAACGCACATCCCAGCAATTTAAAGATGCGGTCGAAAGCATCAATGAAGGCTTTGCTTTTTTTGGCAACGATGGGAAATTACAATTTTGGAATAAAACCTTTGAAAAACTGCATGAAAAATGCGGAGATTTTTTGCAAACGGGCATTTCTTTAGGCTCTTTTTTCAAGGCCTGTTCCACATCGGGAACCTATGTCGATTATGATACAATCGACCAAAACACGGCCAAAATGCCCAACCAGTCCTATACAATCAAAGGCGCCAACAATACGTGGATGTTGGCCAGCGACAGCCCCATGGGGGATGGCGGTACGGCCTGTGTGCGCGTGGACATCACCGACAACAAAAGAGCCGAGGCCCAAATGCGCAATCTTTCGCGCGCCGTTGAACAAAGCCCGGCCAGCGTCATCATCACCGATTTGGATGGGGTCATTGAATACGTAAATCCAAAATTTGTCGAAAAAACCGGATACAGTGCCGAAGAAGCCATCGGACAAACCCCCAGCATCGTCAAATCTGGAAATCGCCCCGCTAAAGATTACAAAGACCTTTGGACCACCATTCAGGCTGGCAACGAATGGCATGGTGAATTTCATAACAAACGCAAGGATGGCAGTCTTTTTTGGGAATACGCCTCAATTTCTCCGATTAAGAATGAAACCGGCGAAACCACCCATTATCTGGGCATCAAAGAAGACATCACCGAACAAAAAGAAACCATGGCGGAACTTTTGATCGCCAAGGAAAAGGCCGAGCTTGCCAACCATGCCAAAACCCAATTTTTGGCGAATATGAGCCACGAACTTCGCACCCCCTTGAATGCGATTATTGGTTTTTCAGAAATTCTGAAATCGCAAATGTTTGGCCCGTTGGGCAATTCTCAATATTTAGATTACAGCACGGATATTCACGATTCAGGCAACCATTTGCTGGGCGTGATCAATGACATTTTGGATATTTCCCGCATTGAAATTGGCACCATCGAAATTCGCGAACACCCCATTAATCTTCTCGCTCTTTGCTTGACCTGCATAACCATGGTGCAAGACCATGCTGACCACCGCAAATTGACGTTAAAGGCTAATATTTCTGAACAGCTCCCGAATATTCAAGGCGATGCAATCCGCATTAAACAGATTGTTTTGAACCTGCTGACCAACGCTGTTAAATTCACTTTAGCAGGCGGAAACGTCGAACTGAAAGCCTTTGCCAATGACGATCAAGGCATCACCATTCAAGTGATCGATACGGGCATTGGCATTGCCCCAGATCAGCATGATAAAATCATAGAGCCGTTTGAACAAATCGGCGATATTTTCAGCCGGGAACATGAAGGCAGTGGATTGGGCCTGTATCTGGTTAAATCGTTTATCACGTTGCACGATGGTACATTTGGTATTGAAAGCGAATTGGGCAAGGGCTCAACGTTTACCTTCACCTTGCCCGCCGCTCGTGTCATTAATACCGTATGACACAGCCAACTCAAAAATCGATAGCCAAGCGCGATACGGACAGTCTGATTCACCCGTATACCAACTTGAAAACCCATCAAAGCACGGGGCCCATGGTGATCACCCATGGCAAGGGTATATCTGTGTTTGACGACGCCGGAACCGAATATTTGGAATCCATGGCGGGGCTTTGGTGCACGTCTTTGGGCTGGGGTGAAACCCGCTTGGTCAAGGCCGCGACGGCGGCCATGGAACGTCTGCCCTTTTATCATTCGTTTAACGGCAAAGTCCCCGACGTTACGGCTCAACTGGCCGAACGATTGCTGGCCTTGGCCCCGACCTCGGCGGATGGCCCCAAAATGTCCAAAGTGTTTTTTGCCAATTCAGGATCAGAAGCCGTCGATACCGCCCTGAAACTGGTGTGGTACGTGAACAACGCCCGCGGACGCCCGAATAAAAAGAAAATCATCGCGCGCGAAAAGGCTTATCACGGCACCACCATTGCCGCCGCCAGCCTGACCGGGCTAACCGCCCTGCACAATGCCTTCGATTTGCCCATTGACCGGGTGTTGCGGACCGGATGCCCGCACCATTACCGATTTGGCAAACCCGGCGAAAGCGAACAAGATTTTGCCACCCGTTTGGCCGATGACTTAGAACAGCTGATTWTATCCGAAGGCCCGGATTCCATCGCCGCCTTTATCGCCGAACCCGTGATGGGGGCCGGCGGCGTATTGGTTCCGCCTGAAACTTATTTTGCGAAAATTCAGGCGGTGCTTAAAAAATACGACATACTGTTTATCGCCGACGAAATCATTTGCGGGTTTGGCCGCACGGGCAATATGTGGGGCAGTCAGACCTATGACTTAAAACCCGATATGATAACGGTCGCCAAGGCTTTGTCGTCGGCTTACCAGCCCATTTCGGCGCTGATGGTGTCCGAAGAAATCTTTGCCGATATTGCTAAAGAAAGCGACAAGCAAGGTATATTNGGCCATGGCTTTACCTATGGCGGACATCCGGTGGCCTGTGCGGTGGCACTGGAAACGCTGAAAATTTACGAAGACGACAACATCATTGGTCACGTGCAAAACGTCACCCCCGCTTTTCAAAACGGACTGGCCGCATTCAAGGACCATCCCTTGGTTGGCGAAGTGCGCGGCGTGGGTTTGGTGGGTGCGCTTGAATTGGTTAAAGATAAATCCACCAAGCAAAGCTTTGCCCCCGCCCTTGGCGTTGGTGGAAAAGTCATCAAACATATGCTTGAACATACTATGATTGGCCGCAACATGGGCGACGCGATTGCGTTTTCTCCACCGCTGATCATCAATGAAACTCAAATCAACGATATGTGGTCCAGAACACGGGCCGCCTTGGATGAAACCTATGCTGAGTTAAAAGCATCCGGAGATATTGACGCCTAAGATGAAAAAAGAGATATTTTTGCCCTAAAAAGAACATCAGTTGATGGCAAATATTGCGCCAATTCACCTGTTTAGGCTAAGATGTTGGTAATACAAAAACAATTCCTGCACCGTAGAATGCAAATTCATTGTTTTACAATGACTTATACGGTGTTGCCCTTGCGGAGGACTACATGAACTACGAGCAATTTTTTTCTGATAAGATCGCAGAACTGAAAGCCGAAGGCCGTTACCGGGTCTTTGCCGACATTGAACGCCAAGCGGGCAAATTCCCAAAGGCCTTTGTCCATTGTAAAAATGGCGACGTCAAAGAGATCACCGTTTGGTGTTCAAATGACTATATGGGCATGGGTCAAAACCCTGCGGCCATCAAAGCCATGAGCGATACGGCGGCCAGTTATGGCGTCGGCGCGGGCGGCACCCGGAACATTTCCGGCACCATGCATGAACACATTTTGCTGGAACAGTCGTTGTCTGATCTGCACCAGAAAGAAAGTGCCTTGTTGTTTCAATCGGGTTGGATTGCCAACCTGACCACGTTGTCCACGGTGGCCTCGCTGATTCCGGGTTGCGTGATTGTATCAGATAGCAAAAACCACAATTCCATGATCGAAGGCATTCGTCATTCCCGTGCCGAAAAACACATCTTCCGTCATAACGATTTACAAGATCTGGAAAATATCTTGAAATCCATCGATCCGGACCTGCCAAAATTGATCGCTTTTGAAAGCGTTTATTCCATGGATGGCGACATTGGACCGATCAAAGAAATTTGCGATCTGGCCGACAAATATGGAGCCATGACGTTTTTGGACGAAGTTCACGCGGTTGGCCTGTATGGCAAACGCGGTGGTGGCATTGCCGAACGCGAAGGCCAAATGGATCGCATCACGATTATCCAAGGCACATTGGCCAAGGCTTATGGCGTGATCGGCGGATATATCGCGGGCACCAAAGCCATGTGTGATTTTGTGCGCAGTTATGGTTCTGGGTTTATTTTTTCCAGTTCCATGCCCCCTGCCGTGGCTGCCGCCGCGCGCGCCAATGTCGAATACATGAAAGAACACAATGAATTGCGGGTTCAACACCAAGAACGCGCGGCAACCTTAAAGCAGCGTTTTCGCGATGCAGGTTTGCCCGTTATGGATTCCCAAAGCCACATCGTGCCGTTGATGGTTGGCGATGCGGTGTTGTGCAAACAAGCGTCCGATGATTTGATGCGTCTGCACAATATCTATGTTCAGCCCATCAATTACCCCACCGTTGAACGCGGCACCGAACGCCTGCGCTTTACGCCGACCCCTCATCATTCTGACGCCTTAATGGATGAATTGGTGAAAGCCGTTGTCGAAGTTTGGGGCCGTTTGGGACTTAAAGCAGCAGCCTAAAGGGGTAGGCTAAAGGATGTTTGCTGACAATACCCTCACCCCGAAAGAAGCCATCCGGCTTTGTGCGCTGGGCACCCTTGCCCAGGCGGATGAGCCCTTGCGCTATTCCCAATTGGCTGCCGAAATTCGCCATTTCACCAGCCGCATCACGGGCCCGTCTTTGGACATTATGGGCACGTCGATCGAACTTTTAAAATACGAAGGCTTGGTTGATCCGGTTGATGGCGTGGGTATGGAAGACGATACCCAACTGGCACTGACCGACAAGGGCCGCGCGGCGCTGAACACCTTGATGACGTCGCGTATTCGCGCCCAAGGCAGCGATGTGAACAAGCTGATCACCACGTTGAAGCTTCGATTTTTGCATATGCTGAGCCCCAACGAACAAGCCCATCAAGTTGACCTGTTGATCGAAAGTGTCGAAATTGAGTTGAACCGCCTTGATGATCTCAGCTCTTCACATGAAAACGACGAAGGCTTCCTCATCGATTGGCTTAAGCACGATATTAAACAGTTGGAAAATCATTTGGATTGGTTGGAAAGCCTGCGCGAACGGGTGTCGAAAAATTAAACGACACCCTCCCTAGGTCAGAACCTCTTATCCAAACTTAACCTTCAGCTATCATGCAAAAGGCATTCAGTTTATTGCCATCAAGATCGCGGAAATAGGCTGCATATATTGCCCCATCCCCTCGCGGCCCCGGCAATCCTTCGTCTGTGCCCCCAAGTTCAAGGGCTTTGCTGTAAAACTCATCCACCTGTTTAGGTGTTTTCATTTGCAAAGCCACCATGACACCGTTGCCAACGCTCGCGGGTTTGCCATCACAGGGTTTTGTCACGGCCAGGCTTGGCGTGGATGGGTCTGCATTTATCGCCCACGCCACAAAAAGACCTTCTTCTTGCATAAAACGTTGAGCCTCTATCACGGTCAACAATTCATCATAATAGCGAACGGAACGGTCCAAGTCATTTGTTCCAAGGGTTACATAACCAATCATGTTGTTGTCTCCATATATTAAAATCGTCCTCAACATACTGGACACACCCTGACACTTAATGTCAGGGTGAAACATGCGTATTATTCGGCTGTTTTCAATTTTAGACAAATTACGAGTCAATCGGCATCCCATTTCAGCCAAGACTTTGGCGAAAAGTTTGCACGTATCTGAACGCACAATTTACCGCGACATGGCGACCCTTCAATCCATGGGCGCCCCTGTGCGCGGGGAAGGCGGCATCGGTTATCAAATGGAAAAGGGCTATTTTCTTCCCCCCTTACATTTTGATTCAGATGAATTAGACGCGATTATTTTGGGTATGGAATTAATCGCCAGTCGCAGCGATGACGTTTTAGCCAATGCGGCACGCCGGGCCACGGCCAAAATCAACGATGCCCTTTCAGAAGATAAACGCGAGGCCTTTAAAAATGCCCCTTTGCAGGCCTTTTCCCAAACAACGAAGACCCGGAAAATTCCGTTTCTCAGTATATTTCGAAAAGCCGTTCGCAAGCGGCAATGCATTGATTTAACTTATCTCGACCTTAAGAAGCAAACAACCCAACGCACCATACGTCCCTTAGGTTTAACGGTTTTTGATAAAGCTTGGTTATTGACGGCGTGGTGCGAAAAAAAGAATGACTTTCGAAATTTCCGTGTTGATCGTGTACAAAGCGCCGCACAAACGGACAAGACCTTTCCCCGCGAAACGGGAAAAGAATTCAACGATTTCCTCAAAACCCTATAATGGGTTTTCGC
Organism: Rhodospirillaceae bacterium; assembly: GCA_002401565.1. Taxonomy (GTDB): domain Bacteria; phylum Pseudomonadota; class Alphaproteobacteria; order Rhodospirillales; family Magnetovibrionaceae; genus JANLGW01. The sequence goes on along the minus strand of NVTL01000045.1, from coordinate 16,969 downwards.
CAAGGGCAAAGGCGTAACGATTTTTGCCTGATTTTTTAGCCTTATACATGGCGAGATCAGCCTTTTTCAAGAGGGTATCGCAATCGGTTCCTTGATCGGGATACAAAGAAATTCCGATGCTGGCGCCGATATGACACACTTCACCATCAACATAAAACGGCTTAGAAACAGACTTAATTAAGTTTTCGGCAACCGTTGAAACATCTTTATCACTAAGGACTTCGCTCTCGATCACTAAAAATTCATCCCCGCCGACCCGAGCCACGGTATCGGTTTCGCGCAAACACAGTGAAAAACGTTGCGCCACCTGTTGCAGCACCGTATCGCCGGCATCGTGTCCCAACGTATCGTTCACCGCCTTGAAATCATCCAAATCCACAAACATCAAGGCAACTTTCCATTTATGCCGATTGGCCAAAAGCAAAGCATCGTGAACTTTTTCCTTGGCCAAGCGCCGGGTTGGTAATCCGGTTAAGTCATCATGATTGGCCATATGACGCATGGCTTCTAATTCTTTGATTTCCGTCACATCGATTTGGATTGAAACAAATCCACCGTTTGCCATACGCCGATCCGTTGTGCGTATCCAACGGCCGTCTTCAAGCTTTACGGTAAAAGACCCGCTCAATTTTTTGCGGTAATCCATTTTACGCACCAAATAGTCACGTCCGCCTTCGTCTTCGATCGCCACATGGCCTTTTATAACGTCAATTTTACCCAAGCCTTTAAAATGAACGCCGGGTTTGGTTTCTGCGACGCTATAGTCGTACATGTCGCGAAATTTTTGATTGCAAAAGACCAAAAAGCCCTCGGCACAATAGATCACAAAGGCTTCTTCCATGCTGTTGAGCGCATCCAGAAAAAGCCCATCGTCAATCTGTAAAGTTTCCCTACATTCTGTCATTCAAGCGGCCAAATTGTTTGTGTTATCCTGTACGTTCCCTAAATCTATATTATTGTGACTTTAAGGATTTTGAACAAAAAACGCCCTAAAAGCATTAGCCTTTTTGGCGCATTAACTGCAAACCCATCAACAATTGCGAACCTTCTTTACCACCGTCGCCTTTAAGCTTGTGGGTGATGACCACGCGCATGGCATCGATATAAACGCGCATGGCCCGATGATCACGGGGGCCAAATGTGACCCCGTTTTCTAAGATACCCGATAAAAGGTCACAGATTTGCGTCATCAAAGGAAATCCAAAACTGCCGCCTTGGCCCTTCATATCGTGCACGATGGAAAACATCGCATCGATATTCTTTTTATCGTCTTCTGCGCCACTTTTAAGCGCCACGAAAGCGACTTCTAAACGGATAAAGTCTTCACTGACCCAATCTAAATAATCTCCGGCCAAGTTGTCGATGACGGCTTCGGCTTTGGCTAAGGCCCCCAAATCAACGGCACCAGGTCCACCCTTATCAACCTTGTTTTGCAAGGTTTTGGGCGGAGTGATAAATTCGGCCTTGGCATTTGCGGCACCCTTGGTTTGATCAGACATTGTCATTTCCTGTTCTTAAAGTCTTTGAGGAGACCACCATATGGCCCCGGCTTTGCTACATATCGAGCAAAGCGTTGATATCATCCTGAGACATGCCGCCTTCTTCGCCACCATCATCGGCGGCGGCGGCGGGTTCAGCTGCGGGAGCTGGGGCTGGGGCTGCTTCGGCGGCCTTGGCGGCTTCCGATCCGGGAAGCGCAACCATTTTATCCGATCCCTCTTTACGGCGTTCTGAACCGTTATAGTTTGGATTGGCTTTGCGCCGACGATCCGGTCCAAAATACAAACCCACCCGCACAAACGAACGCGGGTGTTCAATAATGGATTTAATCCGCCCGTACAATTTTTTGGCCGAAATAGGCTTGGCTAAAAATTCGTGCACACCACTGTCGCGGGCTTCTGTTACCCGGTTCATTTCCGTATAGCCCGTCAACATAATGATCGGCACAAAAGGATTGGGGCTGTCGGACCCGGTGCGCACCATGCGCACAAAATCCATGCCATCCAATGGGGACATATTCCAATCAGAAATAATCACATCAGCGGGAAAGTGGCGCAGTTCTTTAAAGGCATCGGCACCGTCGACGGCTTCGAGTACATTTTTCACGCCAAGTGCATGTAAAATCCCCTTGACCAAAGCCAGCATGTGCTTGTTGTCGTCAACGATCAAAAAGTTCAATCGAGACAGGTTATAATCTGACATTCACTCACTAACTCCCAAAGACGCCCCCCCAGAGAGACTCCGAACCCTATAATCACCATTTAAGGCTTGTAAATCCAGTGATATTTGCAAAATGGTCTTCTAAAGGCAGCATTTTATGGTTTCTGCCCCTTTACGCACGTTCCACATAGGGCTACATCTTGGCGTTCGCCAAACTTAAGGTCAAAGGCCGTCAAAGCATATGAAAAACGTTATCCGTGTCAGTGGTGCTCGTGAGCACAATTTAAAAAACATCACCGTCGAAATTCCCCGCAACAAATTGGTCGTGATTACGGGCCTGTCTGGGTCTGGAAAATCGTCGCTGGCGTTTGATACCATCTATGCCGAAGGCCAACGCCGTTATGTGGAAAGCCTGTCGGCTTATGCCCGCCAATTTTTGGAATTGATGTCCAAACCCGATGTGGATTCCATCGAAGGTCTTAGCCCCGCGATTTCCATCGAACAAAAAACCACCAGCCGCAATCCACGTTCAACCGTGGGCACGGTGACGGAAATTTATGATTACATTCGTTTGTTGTGGGCGCGGGTCGGCGTGCCGCATTCCCCCACCACGGGCCTGCCCATCGAAAGCCAAACCGTCAGCCAAATGGTTGACCGGGTTATGGATATGGATGACGGCACCAAGCTTTTATTGCTGGCGCCCATCGTGCGGGGCCGCAAAGGCGAATACAAAAAAGAAATCCAAGAGCTTGGCCGCAAGGGCTTTCAACGGCTTAAAATCGATGGCGAAATGTATGAAATCGACGATGTGCCAACCTTGAACAAAAAGGTCAAACACACCATCGAAGTCGTGGTCGACCGCATCCGCGTCAAAGAAGGCTTACAAGCGCGCCTTGCCGACAGTTTTGAAACGGCGTTATCCTTGGCCGATGGATTGGCCTTTAGCGAAGACGCCGACAGTGGCGAAAGAACCGCGTTTTCCGCCAAATTCGCCTGCCCCGTATCGGGCTTTACCATCGACGAAATTGAACCGCGGTTGTTTTCGTTCAACAACCCGTTTGGCGCCTGCCCCGCTTGTGATGGCTTAGGCACCGAAATGTATTTTGATCCGGAATTGGTCATCCCTGATGATCGCCTAACCTTGTCCCAAGGCGTGATTGCGCCGTGGGCCGGGTCCAGTTCACCGTATTACAATCAAACGCTGACCAGCCTTGGCGAACATTACGGGTTTAACCTGCAAACCCCGTTTGCCGATTTGGAGCGTAAATTCCAAGACATCGTCTTGTATGGCAGTGGTGAGGAAGACATCGTCATGAGCTACGCCGATGGACGCAAAAATTACCAAGTCGAAAAACCGTTTGAAGGCGTTGTGCCCAACATGGAACGGCGCTGGTTAGAAACCGATTCCAACTGGGTCCGTGACGAGCTTAGCAAGTATCAAACCGTCACCAAATGCGAAGCCTGTGGCGGTCATCGCCTGAAACCCGAAGCTTTAGCCGTTAAAATCGGCGGTCTGAATGCATCGGAAGTTACCGACATGCCGATCAATGATGCGGCCGATTGGTTTTTGAACATTCACAAAGACCTGACCAAGCAACAAGCCGAAATTGCCAGCAGGATTTTGCGCGAAATCAATGAACGCCTTGGTTTTTTGGTCAATGTTGGCTTGGAATATCTGACCTTATCGCGGGCGTCCCGGACCTTGTCGGGCGGCGAAAGCCAGCGTATTCGTTTGGCGTCGCAAATTGGTTCGGGCCTGACCGGAGTTCTGTATGTTTTAGATGAACCATCCATTGGCCTGCACCAACGCGACAACGAACGCTTGCTGACCACGCTGGTGCATTTGCGTGATTTGGGCAATACGGTGATTGTCGTTGAACACGACGAAGACGCCATTCGCGCGGCGGATTACCTGATCGACATCGGCCCGGGTGCGGGTATTCACGGTGGCGAAATCATCGCGCGCGGCACACCCGAAGAAGTCATGGCGGTCGAAGAAAGCCTAACGGGTAAATACTTAAACGGCATCAAATGTGTGCCAGTGCCCGAAAAGCGCCGCAAGGGTCACAAGGGCCAAAAAATCAGGGTCGTGGGGGCCAAGGTCAACAACCTGCAAAACGTCACGGTCGATTTTCCATTAGGCACGTTCACCTGTGTCACGGGCGTGTCAGGCGGCGGCAAGTCATCATTAGTGATTGAAACCCTGTACAAATCGCTGGCTCGGCGTATGAACGGTGCCCGGCTTCACGCCGGTGAACACGACCGCATCGAAGGCATCGAGCTGATCGACAAAATTGTCGACATCGACCAGTCCCCCATTGGCCGCACACCAAGGTCAAACCCGGCCACGTATACCGGGGCCTTTACCCCAATCCGCGAATGGTTCGCAGGATTGCCGGAATCTCAACGTAGAGGCTACAAACCCGGACGGTTCAGTTTCAACGTAAAGGGCGGACGATGCGAAGCCTGCAGCGGCGACGGCGTGATCAAGATCGAAATGCACTTTTTGCCGGACATTTATGTCCAATGCGATGTGTGCAAAGGCAAACGTTATAACCGCGAAACTCTGGATATTAAATTTAGGGATAAATCCATCGCCGACGTTTTGGACATGACCATCGAAGAAGCCTTTGTTTTCTTCAAAGCCGTGCCCAATATCCGCGACAAAATGGCCAGTTTGGAACAAGTGGGGCTGGGCTATATTCATCTGGGCCAACGGGCCACCACATTGTCGGGTGGCGAAGCCCAACGGGTTAAGCTGGCCAAAGAACTGGCCAAACGGGCCACTGGGAAAACCCTGTATATCTTGGACGAGCCGACCACCGGATTGCATTTTGATGATGTGAATAAACTGTTAGAAGTGCTGCACACTTTGGTTGACCAAGGCAATACCATGATTGTTATCGAACACAATCTGGAAGTCATCAAAACCGCCGATTGGATCATCGACATCGGCCCCGAAGGCGGATCAAAGGGCGGAAAGATTGTGGCCAAAGGAACACCGGAATCTGTGGCGAAAAACAAAGCCAGCTATACTGGACATTATTTAGGACCTTGTTTAAAAACACAGAAAAATAAACCGAAAAAATAGGCCGCATGATTTGCTTTTAAATTCTTCTTGAAATTAAAAAAGCAATGCGCATTTAAGCTAATCAAGCTTCAATGCATCCCGACTTAAAAGGTAAATCATGCCCAATATTATTTTCATTCAGCCCGACAAAAGCGAACAACACATTTCGGTCACCAGTGGCACATCCGTCAAAGATGGTGCCGTGGATAATTCAGTTGTGGGCATTGATGCCAACTGCGGCGGTTCGTGCGCGTGCGCGACCTGCCATATTTACATTGCCCCGGAATGGGTCGGCAAAATAGAAGGCGCTGAAGAGGAAGAAAACGATCTTTTGGACTCCGCCACCAATGTTCAAGACAACAGTCGCCTCAGCTGTCAGATCGTCATGACCGATGCCATGGATGGCCTTAAGGTTTACGTCCCGGTATCTGCTTAAAGAGAAAAACAGGGGGGGATGTGCTTAGCCGTTCCCCCTTTTTGAAAATTCACATTTTGATTGTATTTAAACCCTCTCCTCACAACTTATAACAACTGACAAAAAGCACTCTTTCCTTGATAAACATGAGGAACGAATATGATTTTTCGTTATTTTGTAAGTCTGTTTTTCATCGCCTTTTTTAGCTTTTCGACGCACGCTCGGGAAACCTATAAGGTCGGTGTGCTGGGAACTTTGAAAAAACAACCCCAACACATCCAAGATCAATTGCGGATTTTATACACAACTAAAAAGATCGCTCCTCATCCTTTTGGTGTTCACCCCCGCGTCCCCGCCATCGCCCGTGACAAGGTTCAAAATGCTCTTTTGCGGATGACTGAAAACAAAACCGGGCAGGCTTTGTTAAGCCAGGTTCCCTTTAAAAAGCTCACCGCAGCCAAAATGAAAGATTACCTGCCCATGAAAACTTGGGGGTTAAAGGCGTATTGCGTCGTGCCATAATCGTTAAAGAACGGAAATACAAACCCCCATGTCGTTGCGTTTAAAAATACTGTCCTTAACAGGCCCCATCATGGTCATCATCGTATTATTGGATGCTTTTGTGATCAACCCCGTCAGGCACCTTGTCAAAGCCGCCCAGCATCTGGCTCAGGGTAATTTCGACATCGATCTTCCGCACACGCAAAATGATGAGGTTGCGGGCAACACATGGCATGGGGAAATTAAGAACACTAAAAAAATGGTGAGGATTTTTGGCTTCAAACCTCTATCGTGCCGACGTTGGTCTCAGTCTGGTCAAACAATTGGTGGAACGCCAAGGCGGTCATATTAATTTTAAAAGTGTCGAAGGTGAAGGCTCGACCTTCACGGTGGTTTTGCTGATTGAACCTCGCCATCATGTGACACAATTAAAAGAATCTCCTTCTCTCCTGTAACTCATGCAGACTATAGAAAAAAATACAAAAACGTATTAATATGATGATTAATATTTAGTTCAGCTTTTGGGGAACCTTTTTGGGCTAAAAGGTGAGGCATGAATGTTCGTTTTTTACATAACCACATCATTTGGATTTTCTGTGCCGTTGTCGTCATGGCCGGTGCGGTGTTTTTTTCGTTCCTGATAGGCCGCGACATGGCTCAGCGTTACGCACCGCTGGTCGATGCCGCCATGGAAATCAAACTTGAAGCCACCACAGCTCACCTGATTTTGGATGAAAGCCTCAGCGGTCAACGCATTGCCGAACTGTCTGATGTTATCCGACACATCGACCAAGCCTCATGGTACGCCCGCGTAATGCTGAAGGGCGGCAACAACCAAAAAGGCACCTTTTTGCTTCTTGAAGAGCCCGAATTGCGCGTTCTGGTCGAAGAATCAATTCAAAAAATAAGCCTCTTTAGAAAACTCGCCGCAGAAAGGTGGGGCAAAGGTACGCTGTTCACCACAACGGACATCAAGCACGTCGACTTTCACCACACCTTTGATGACCTTATCAGTTCTGTCGATCAAATCGAAACCGCCCTGCAGCACACCATGCAAAACAGGATGCAAAAATTTACAATTTTGCAGTTGGTGCTGGTTATTGTGGTTTTGGTTTTGGGAGCCATTGCCGGAATTTTGTTTCAACAAAATAAGAAAAAATTACAGCATGCCCGCGATGAGGCCGAATTGGCCAACAAAGCAAAATCGGCCTTTTTGGCCAGCATCAGCCATGATCTGCGCACGCCCTTAAATGCTATCGTCGGCTTTTCGGAAATGATGAAAGAACAAACATTTGGGCCTTTGGGCAATTTTCACTATGAAGAATACGCCAGCGACATCCGCGACAGTGGACATATCTTGTTGACCTTAATCGATGACATTTTGGATTTATCCAGAATTGAGGCGGGAAAATACATCCTGGTCGAAGAAACTATGGACATTGAAGACACCATCAAGGCGTCGGTTAAAATGCTGCACGGTCAAGCCGACACGAAAAACATTGCCCTTTTTGATCATGTGGCTCCTCAATTGCCCCATTTGCATGGCGATCAAAAATCAGTTTTGCGCATCCTTAACAACCTGATTTCAAACGCCATCAAATTCACACCAGAAGGCGGCGAAGTCATTGTTCAAGCCATGATCAGCAAAGACAATGGTCTGAAATTACAGGTTAAAGATACGGGCATCGGCGTCAAAAAAGAGGATATTGCAAAGGCCTTAGCCCCTTACGAACAAATCGTTTGCAAAGATTTTGACCCCCACGCCGGAACCGGGTTGGGGTTATTTTTATGCTGCAATCTTGTCGATCTGCATGGCGGAGAAATGACCTTTGAAAGTGAACTGGGGAAAGGCACGACCATTTCGGTCCTCTTCCCCCCAGAACGGGTTATTCCAAGAGCCATTAACATCTGAGTGGGCTTAGCCGTAAAGCTTAGACCACTTTGCCATGCCACCGTTCAGGATGGAAATTTTCGTAAAGCCATGTTGAAATAAAATCCGCGCGGCTTTTGGCGAACGGTTTTGGGTGCGGCACGTCACCACAATGCGTTGATTTTTATAAGGCTCTAAATCATCGCCAAGCTCTTTAAGCTTCTGCGTCAATTGGTTTGACTGCAGGTTCAAGGCTCCGTCAATGTGGCCCAAAACACCGCTAAATTCATGGGGCATGCGCACATCAATGACCAAAATTTCTTCGCCTTCATCCATCCGCGCTTTGACGGTTTGGGGATCGACAAAAGGCACGCCCATCAATTTTGCCTGAATGCGCGGAATAAAGCGAAATAATAAGATAAAGCCATAAGCCAAGGCCATAGCATAAAGGATGTCGTATTTAAAAGTTTCGTCCACGGGGGGCTCCTTGAATGTTTGCGACAGAATTAGCCTTCCTAGCCCGCCTCGTCAAGGTTGCCTCTTGCACCGAAGACCATTATGACTGCCTCATGGAAACAAAATCATCCCCAAATACCTCGCCCATTCATATTATCGGCGGAGGCCTCGCCGGATCGGAAGCCGCTTGGCAACTGGCCAATTTAGGCATCCCCGTGGTTCTGCACGAAATGCGCCCCGACAAGACCACCCCCGCCCATCAAAGTGGTGGATTGGCTGAACTGGTGTGTTCGAATTCGTTTCGCGCCGATGATCACACGGGCAGTGCCGTGGGCTTGCTGCACGAAGAAATGCGCCAATTGGGCTCGTTGATCATGCAGGCCGCCGATGAACACAAAGTCCCCGCAGGCGGAGCCCTGGCCGTCGACAGAGACGGTTTTTCCGGCGCCGTTGAAAAAGCCCTGAACGATCACGACCTGATCACCATCGAACGCGGCGAAGTCACTGATTTGACCGCCCTTGGTGACGTGGAAATCATCGTCGCCACCGGGCCGCTGACCAGTGATGCGTTGTCTGAGTCCATCCGGTCCTTAACGGGATCGCAACAGATGGCCTTTTTTGATGCCATCGCGCCGATAATTTACCTCGACAGCATTGATTTTGACAAAGCTTGGTATCAATCTAGGTATGATAAAGGCACGGGCAAAGATTATATCAATTGCCCCATGAACCAAGAAGAATACAACACCTTTATCGACGGATTGTTGGATGGCGAAAAAATCACCAACAAAGACTGGGAAAGCGATACGCCCTATTTCGAAGGTTGTTTGCCCATCGAAGTTATGGCCGAACGGGGCCGCGAAACGCTGACCTTTGGCCCCATGAAACCCGTGGGTCTGACCAATCCGCATGCCCCAGACAAGCGCTCTTACGCCATTGTGCAGCTGCGCCAAGACAACAAATTGGGCACGATTTGGAACATGGTGGGTTTTCAAACCAAGCTCATATACAGCGAACAAAAACGCGTCTTTCGGGGCATTCCGGGCTTGGAAAAGGCTGAATTCGCTCGCCTTGGCGGCATGCACAGAAATACCTTCATCAAAAGCCCCGAATTGCTGGACCGGACTCTCCGCCTAAAATCGCATCCTCGCATTCGTTTTGCCGGGCAAATTACGGGCTGTGAAGGTTACGTGGAAAGCACCTCTATGGGGTTGTTGGCCGGGCGCTTTGCGGGCCGGGCACGGTTAGGCATGAACCTAGATACACCGCCCGCCACCACCGCATTGGGGGCTCTTTTAAACCATGTGACGGGCGATGCTGAGGCCGCGACTTTTCAACCTATGAACATCAATTTTGGGCTGTTTCCCCCTACCGATTTAAACGATCGTCCGCCTGAATYAAAAGGCAAGCGTATGCGACGCGGGGACCGCAAACGCGCCCGCAAAGCCGCCGTTTGTGCGCGCGGCCTCAAAGATTTGCTGGCGTGGATTAAAGCGACGGAATAAACGCGCTCTTATTTAGTGCCATTTTGATGCAATTTTTAATATAATCATGGTATATGTTTGCCTGAACTTAAGCGCAGAATCATCTGCGTTACGATAAGGGCCAAAAGTGTAAATACATGATCCGCACCAGACGTCCACACCGTTCTGCCCCCAAATACCCACGTACTGTGCGCCGGGTGGCTGTGGCTGTGTGCGTTGGCGTGATGTGGACGGCGGCACCGATTCTGGGCATTCAAACGTTCAGCCAAGCCCATGCTCAGGCCTCTACCCCCACCAACGAAGCCTTATTTTTAGCTGTTGAAAACAACAATCTAACGGGTGTACGGGCGGCGATCAAAGCCGGGGCCAGTGTCGATTCCAAAGATTTTAACGGCATGCAACCCGTTGATTTGGCGATTGATCGGGGCTTTTTTGAAATCGCCCACTTCCTGATTTCGGTCCGCAATGGCGACACCCCCACCGCCGAAATTGAACCTCAGCCGGAAGCTGTTGCTGAGGCCCCTGTTGTTGAAGCTCCGGTTATTGAAGCCCCTGCCGTTCCAGAGCCCATTGCTGAGGTGGTGCAAGTTGAACCGAAAGTTGAGCCTAAACCTGTCAAAAAAGCCGCGCCCAACAGAAGCAATGCTCAAACCCAAACGTTTAATGAAGTGAAACGGGTCGACATCACCAAAGAATCGGCGACAAAACGCTTTTTAAGCACGTTCATGGATTTCTTTAAGCCCGCCAATACAACGGGCATTATGCGCCGAAAACCAGTCCCCGCCCAAGCCGAATCTCAGCCCTTAACAGCCGAAGACTTAAACCAGAAATTACAAGAGCTTGAGGCTGAACTTGGCCCGGCTCTTCAAACAACCGGAAAAGCAGAAGCCCTTAAAAGTAAAAAAGAAGCGGACCTGCGCGATGCCCGGATTGCCGAAGCCCGAAACAACCGCCCCACCACCGCTCCGCAAACGACTGAGCCTGTTCAAGACGCCAACCCATTTGGCGAAGCACCGGATATGACCGGGGCAGAAACCTCCACCACTCCGGCGGCCCCGACCCCGCGCAAAGTCAAACAAGCTGCTTTTGATTCGTCAAAACCGTTTAACGGACAAGTCGACCCAGACATCTTAAATTACCTGAATAATTTTGGAAGTGATGAGGCCGGCTTGTTGGATACGCCTTCGGCTGCAAACGATCCCTTTGCGGCGAGCGGAACCGATACCCCTGCAACGGCCGAAGCCGACCCATTTGCGCTGACCGATTCCACGCCACAAGACGTGGCCGTGCTTGAGCCACAAAAACCCCCGTCCCGCGCAACAGAGGACGCTGACCCGTTTGCCACAGCTGAACCTGCTGACCCGTTTGCCACAGCTGAACCTGCTGACCCGTTTGCCACGGCTGAGGCCGGTGATCCGTTTGCGTCCTCTGGGGAAGGCGATGTCTTAAAGGGATTGCTGGATACATCGGAAGATTCCGGCGGTGCCACAGGCGGTGCCAATGGTTGGGACGTCAAAAAAGTCGAAGGCGCAACCATCCCCAATGAAGTGCAATTGCTGGCCACCACCGAACCCACCGGGAATATGTTGGAAGGCGTCGAATTAACATTGGGGGCCGATATTACCATCGGTCAAGAAGTCGGCGAAGCCCGCCTAAAACGCATGAAAGAAGACACCATTCACAGGCCGTGCCTGAACAAAGGCGACAAAGAAACCATTTTCTGTGTCGACAAGGTCAGCTGGCCATTTGAATTGGAAGAAGACTTTTTGGTTGATACCATCATGTATCAAGGCACCAGCACCGTCACCAGATACGATGCAGGCCGCGCCACAAATTTCCATTCGTTGTTCAAAAGCATCGCCTTTCCCCGTGTGATCAATTATTATATCACCCGTTTTGGACAGCCCAGCGAAGTCGTTCAACGCGCTGTGGCCCCGTTGGCCAAACCGCGTATGGATAACCCAACGTATATCTGGAAAAGCAGGGAAGCCGGAACCGACACCATTACGTCCTTGGAAATTCGCAAATTTGACGATGAACGGGGCAGTTTCCCCGACACCCGGCGCGGTGTCATCATGTTGTACAAAAGCCATGCGGGATCGATTTTCCCCCAACTGTCACAACTGGAACTGATGGTCTTAAAAACCAACGAACAAAGCGGTGTTTTAAACGCAGATGATCTTAAGGAAGAAAGTATCTGGTAAGCCGGTAAAACCTTAAAATCGTCCGGTTTTTTTACCCCACCAAATGCTGAACACCGCCCCCACCAAATCATTGGCCCCGGCCCCTAAACGCAATTCTCGTTCGATCAAACGTGCCAACAATAAGGCCGGGCGCGCCGCCTTTTTAACCTTTCGGGGGATAATGCGACCACGTGCAGATTTTAATTTTTGTTCGATATAATTTCGGGCTTTTTCTTCTATATCCGCGGTGTGCAAAAACGCCGCCAAGGTTTTGGCTGTACCGATTTCACGTGCTGCGGCAACGGCTTGTTCGTCTTCGACACCCAACTGTTTTAAGACCAGAACTTGAAAGGCTCCCCCTGTATCTTCGGCGTACTGACAAAGGGCTTCAAACGTGAAGGGCTCTTGTTTTAAGTCAAAATTACGGGCCTCAACCAGCCCCCGCAATTCTTCGGTCGATAAATCAAGGTCGGCCAAAGCTTGCGCCACCGGGTGTCCCGGCGGGCGCCCCCCTGTCACACCGGGCAAGACATCAATCCACCATTGCAGACGGATTTGCCCCAACATGGGTTCGCTTACCAGCGTAGGAATACGCGCGATTTCCTGATCAAACGCCAACAACGCCAACATCCCATCGCGTTTAGCCCGAGGAGCCGTCAACGCACACAAATAGCGAGCCCGATCTGAACGGGCTAAGGTGAAAATTTCTGTCGCAATATCAGCCATAAAAGTCTTTCTATTTTTAAAAAGGTCTCACCAAAATTTAATTGAAATCCTAAACTTATGCACCATGTGTTTATACAGTTGTTTAATCCCTTTAAAGAAAGAGGTCACCATGGCTTTTGAACTTCCCGCATTGCCTTTTGCCAAAGACGCTTTGGCCCCGCATATTTCATCGACCACATTGGACTTTCATCACGGCAAACACCACAACACATACGTTGTAAATTTGAACAATCTGATTGCCGATACGGACTTGGCCGATAAAAGTCTGGAAGACATCATGAAAGCCACGGCAGGTGATGCTTCAAAGGCTGGAATTTTCAACAATGCCGCCCAAGTGTGGAACCACACTTTCTTTTGGAATTCGTTGAGCCCCAAAGGCGGCGGTGCGCCGACCGGAGCCTTGGCCGAGGCCATCAATGATGCGTTTGGATCGTTGGATGGCTTTAAAGAAGCCTTTAAAACCGCTGGATTAACCCAGTTCGGCAGCGGTTGGGCTTGGTTGGTCGCGCGCGATGGCAAACTGGAAATCGCCAAAACACCAAACGCAGAATGCCCGCTGACCGACGGCGCAACCCCCATCATCACCTGTGATGTGTGGGAACATGCTTATTATTTGGACTTTCAAAACCGTCGCCCCGATTTCTTGGACGCCTTTTTGAACGATCTCATCAATTGGGACTTCGCCAGCGCCAATTTTAGCGGCTAATGGAACACAAAGAAAAGCGACCTTAACCGATTTTGGTTAAGGCCGCTTTTTTCGTTATACGACAGTTGTTTAGTCTTTTGCGACCAGCTGGAAAATCTTATGGCAGCCAACGCAGTTGCCTAAGTTTTCTTCCAATCTTTCCATAACCAATTCCCCGCCCATATCGGCGGCAAGGCCAATTTCGTCAAATCCCTTGTGCGTTGCACCGCCCAGTTGCTTGAAGCCCAAGGGCAATTTCAGCATGGTTGCAACAGGAACTTTACGGGCTTCGGCCATACCGGCATCGTGGGCAATCTTTCTAACAGCATCCATATCGTCTTCATTTACGGCGCTGATGATCTCTTGCACAGCTTCTAACATGTTGCGCATTTCGTCCAAAATAAACACCCGTTCGGCGGATGTCAGGACAATTGCTTCCCGACCATCTTCGGCTTTGATCGTTTCTCCAGTGATAAATTTAAAGCCGAGAAACGCCGCACTGGCGACCCACAATACGATGGCCAATATGGCAAAATTTTTGGTACTCATTCTTTCAATATCCTTGTTTGTTATATTTTAACAGATGAAGGCAGCACAGCCGGGCTTACGAGCGCCCAAATGACTTCTGCCTGAGATTTTAAATCGAAACCGTAATCGAACAACGACCAGCGCAACAACAAACCTTGGATCATGGTCACCACGGCTTGTCCCATGACTTCACAATCCACATCGGGTTTGATTGAGCCGTCTTGAACGCCTTCTTTTAATAAACCGGAAACCCGCAGGGCATAATTCACGATGGAATTGCGCACATCTTCTTTTAAAACCGGGTCATTTTGATGCAAACGATCGGAAAACAGCAACGCCGGAACGCCCCGGTTGTCTGCGATCACCGCCAAATGGGCATGGATCAAACGTTCTAAACGTTCGGCGCCAGAGGATGATTTATCTTCGAATATGGGGTGCAGGCGCACAAATACGCGTTTTTTGGCCTGTGTAATGGCTTCGCGAAAGACTTCGTCACGATTGGGGAAATGACGAAATATGGTGGCTTGCGACACCCCCATGCGGTCGGCAATGGCCTGGGTGGTGACCGTGCCAACGCCCTGTTCGGCGGCTAAGCTTAGCGCCGTATCAGCTATTTCTTCGCGCCGTTCTGCGTGCGATTTACGCTTTGTCATCATTCAACCAGACTCTACATAAGTGATTAATCACTTACATACAGGTCTTGTTCCCAGAGATCAAGGCTGAATTCACAGGCTAATTTCACCTTTAAGGACTTTGTCGACCTTTTCGCTATACCCGCCATCCTCATCATGCAGCACCAGACCAGAAGTCAAACTCAGCGGCGTTTTGATGGCTTTGCGGGCACGGATGATAATGCGTTTGGCGGCGATACCGGGCTTGGGCCACAGGGGAATAATTTCGATTTGCCCCGCTTTGCCGTCTAAGGCTGAAAGCACCTCGGCCAAGCGGTCGGCTCGGTAAATAAAACAAACGGTGCCTTTGGGACGGCAGTACTTTAAGGCCGTACCAACCCAATCGGAAAGGCTTGCATTGCCTTCGACGTGGGCCGTGCGTTTGCTGGCATTTGGGGGCGTGTGGCCCCGGTCTTCGGTGATGTACGGCGGATTGGCAAACACTTGGGTGTAGCTGCCTTGGACCAAATCTTTTGGGGGATTAAGCAGATCGCCTTCAAACACCCGCACCCGATCCGCCAAGCCATTGGCCTGAATGTTTTGCTGCGCCAACAAAGCCAAATCCAGCTGAATTTCTAAACCGTCAACGACAAGCCCGTCCACACGGGTGGCCAGACACAACATCGCCGCGCCCACGCCACAGCCCAAATCCAAGGCCCTATCATTCGCTTTTGCCAAAACTGCGGCGGCCAACAGCACAGGGTCAATGGCCGCGCGGTAGCCTTCAACCGGTTGATGCAAAATAACACGGCCGCCCAGAATTTTATCTTCGGTGCAATCCATACCTTAAAGGGCTTCCGCTTCGGCCAAGATCGCCTTGGCAACGGCCTGATGAACGTCATCCACCATAACTCGCCTTTGAATGGCCAGCACCGAACCATCCAAAACACTCATGTGTTCGTCCAAGACCACCACGTCAATGCCGACGTCGCCTAAATTGGATTGCAGCCACGAAATCAGCACCGGATTGTTGGTTCGGATCAGCTCAAACATCGCTATTTTACCCTTATTTTGTAGAACATCTTCATACCTTACGTTATTATGTTATGGTGCGCACAAAGTTTAACAAGGAGATACACTTTGGGCGTTGTCGTAGACTTAGATAAAGAGCGAAATCCATCCCCCTTGGACCGTTTGGCCAAGCTGGTTGAGAAGGATTTGCTGGCCGCCAACGAAGCCATCGTCAATCGCATGCATTCCCCTGTGTCATTGATTCCCCAACTCGCGGGTCACATCATCGCTGCGGGCGGCAAACGTTTACGGCCCATGTTGACGTTGGCGACAACGCGCATGTGCGGTTATACGGGTGACCGTCATATCTTGTTATCGGCGTGTATCGAATTCATTCACACCGCGACCCTTTTGCATGACGATGTTGTCGACGAAAGCGATTTACGGCGCGGCGAAGCTTCGGCCAATGCCTTGTGGGGCAACAAGCCCAGCGTTTTGGTTGGCGATTTTTTGTTCACCCGGTCTTTTTCCCTGATGGTCGAAGACGGTCATTTGGATGTGTTGCGCGTTTTATCTCAGGCGTCTGCCACCTTGGCCGAAGGTGAAGTCTTGCAATTGGTCACCGCCAACGACACAGAAACCAACGAAACCGCATATTTGGAAGTCATCAAAGCCAAAACAGCCGAATTGTTTGCCGCCGCCGCCGAATTGGGCGCCGTGGTTGCCGATCGGCCCAAGGCTGAACAAGACGCTTTGCGCGCTTACGGCATGAACCTTGGCATCGCGTTTCAGTTGATTGACGATGTTTTGGATTTTTCCGCAAAAGAAGAAGCCTTGGGCAAAGCCGTGGGCGACGATTTCCGCGAAGGCAAAATCACTCTGCCGATCATTTTGGCCTTTGCGCGTGGCACCGACGAAGAACGCGATTTTTGGCGCCGCACCATGGAACAGCTGGACCAAAAAGACGGCGACTTAGAATATGCCCATAATTTATTGGCAAAACACAAAGCGTTGGACGACACCGTTGAACGGGCGCGCCATTATGGGGCCATTGCCAAGGACTCCATGGGAATCTTCCCCGATTCCGATATTAAAACGGCCCTCATCGACACTTTAGATTTCTGTATCGAACGCGCCTATTAATCTCAACATCTACCCTTGCCGAACACGTAAAATCAGTTAAGTATAGGGCGTTGAAAGATTTTGGCGCTGAAGGAAATATCTATGTTTAAGGGTTTGCTCGACAAATTTAGAAAAGGTAAGCCGCTC
>NVTL01000044.1 GCA_002401565.1 Rhodospirillaceae bacterium | reverse complement strand
CGCATCATCAAAATCGTTGATTCCGGTGCCATCGAAGAAGAAAACGAATGTTCATTAGCGTAACCCAACGCTGATAAAGTCAAAACAAAAGGGCCGCTCTGATGAGTGGCCCTTTTTTGTCTGAGGCCCATTGAGCTAAAGGTATAGAGCAAAGACACGGATTGGATACCGGGAGATTATGATACGTACTGTGCTGAATATAACGTACGTTGAGCTATATGGGTTCCGGACTTATTCATTACCATTTATGACAACACGCACTTGTCATTTGCGTGCATTAAGCCATTTGAATTTTGGTGAATATACCGTAGCTACCTTTGATAAGAGATTTCGCATGGTTGATCATTATCTGACTTTCTTTTTGATTAATGATGAAGACATGTTTTTTGCCTGATTTGGCATGGGTCACAAAATTGTGCAGACCATATGTGATGAGAAATTTATGTTCAATCGTCATGTTATTCCTAGATATTATGAGCTTCAATGACTGTCGCTTCCAAGCAAGGCTGGGCGCATCATGAGCTGTGTTTTTAAATTTCCGAGAAGCCCGGCCAATTGGCTCAAGAGCTTAGTCTTCAGACGATGGCGCTTTAGCGCAATCACTCGGTTATGGGTAATATCGAGTTGTCGGTGTCGCTTTGTTCAGACTGTTCTGAATTCTTTGTCCGTGCGGCTTTCTTTTCAGCAACGCGCAGGGCCTTCTTTTCAGCCTTTAGTCTATCGCGTTCTTTGCGTTCAAAATCGTAATTGGGCTTTCTAGCCATTCTTATCCCTTTGGATGAAACCAGATATGCGGTTTAAGTGTTTTCAACGGCGGCTTTTTTAGCCAGGCGAAGAGTTTTTAGTCGCGCTTTCTGCTCCGCTTTCTCTTTTCGCATCGTATCACGCTCTTCTTGGATACGGGTGGCTTTCATCTGAGATATAGCCAGCTGTGTTTCTGCCCTTGATTTTTCAAGTGTAAACAATTTGATATCCTTTACTTCTTGTGAGGCGTCAGGAGTGCAAAGCGTTATCTTATAATCCAGATGGAGACACTTTCCGAAAGTATAAGAGCAACCGCCCCCAACAAAAGCTGGGGGCGGTGCAGAACTCGTTTAGTCGACGAGTTTTAGATCTTCAGCGGAAGACTTTCCGTTCTGACCAGCTTGGAGCTCATAAGAGACCTTTTGGCCGTCGTTAAGCGAACCAATACCAGCTTTTTCAACAGCTGAAATATGAACAAAAACATCATTTGAACCATCTTCAGGTTCGATAAATCCAAAACCCTTTGTTGGGTTGAACCATTTTACTGTACCAGTAGCCATAAGTTATTTCCTTCTAATAGGCGTCATGATTCCGCGTCTCACACCATGTGGCGGCGCGGTCTATTTTAACGATCACAATGTCAGGGGATAACTAAGCTAAGCAGCGTACCGATTATTTAGGTAAGCCAGACCAAATGTAAAACGTATAGCAAATAAGTAAGCTATTTCAGAGGTGAAGTCAAGGTTTTTTAAAATCTTGAGAACATTAGGCGTTTGAAAATTCACACAAGTACTTAAAATTAATTACTTGTGTGACTGCACCATCTCCACGGTCTCCTATATTTAATGGTGCCTTCGCCTGCCCGCTTTTGGCTAATAACAGCCATTTTAAGGGGGCTATCATTATGTCCGCTTTCAAGCGGAAAACAATCATCCTTATGGATAGACCATACACTATTTATTTCCTCCGAATTACGGCAATAGTTTCCTTCACTCAACACTCCCAACCAAATGAACGCATACACTTACCGACAGACAGGCTTTTGTTGATTGCAATTTCATAATTACCATTGCCCCCAGAAACGGGTCTCTTATACTCACCCCTACTCAGTACGGAGACGGGCTATGACCTATGAAGAGTACAATGCATTCTGCCGCGCCCTGCCCCACACAACGCATGTTGTGCAGTGGCGGGGGGCTCATGTTTGGAAGATTGGGGGTAAGGTTTTTGCTATTGGCGGGTGGCGCGCGGGTAAGTATCCGGGCATTACGTTTAAGGTTTCCCCTATGGCTTTTGAAATATTGCGCGATACGCCGGGCTTGCGTCCGGCCCCTTATTTGGCTTCGCGTGGAATGAAATGGATACAACATTTCGACACGCCCGGTCTTTCTGACGCAGACCTGAAATCTTACATCTCAGAATCCTATGAAATCGTGGCGCTTGGTCTGACCAAGAAAAAGCAAAAGGAATTGGGGCTTAATCAAGGTTAGGGACGTTAAGAAATTCCGGCCTTTGCGTTGACCTCGTCTTGAGTGTCCGCAAATTTTTGAGCGATGGCGTGGAAATCTTCGACGATTTCTAAAAAGGCTTCCACGATGTCTGAATCAAAATGATTGCCCTTTCCTTTTTCAATAATCGCAACGGCTTTTTCAAAGGGGATGGGTTCTTTGTAAACACGGCGGCTGACCAGCGCGTCATAAACATCGGCAACCGCCATCAGGCGAGCCGAAATGGGAATGTCGTCGCCAGAAAGGCCTTCTGGATATCCGCTGCCGTCCCATTTTTCTTGGTGGTAGGTGGCTATTTCTCGGGCCGTGGATAGAAACGACGTTTTCTTATCTAAATTGGCTTCTGCGGCCAAAATAGCATCGCGCCCATAAATCGTGTGTTTTTTGATCTCTTCAAATTCTTCGGCGGTCAGTTTTCCGGGCTTTAACAAAATATGGTCCGGAACACCGATTTTGCCAATATCGTGAAGGGGGGCTGATTTGTACAACGTGGCAATCGCCTTATCGGTCAGATAAGCGCTGAACCGTGGATGGTTTTGAAGTTTTTTCGCCAAAATTTTAATGTAATGCTGGGTCCGGCGAATGTGGTTTCCGGTTTCCGGGTCACGTGTTTCGGCCAAGGCCCCCATGGCGGCAATCGTGACTTCTTGAATTTTTTCGACTTCGCGGGTACGTTCTACGATCTGGTCTTCTAAATCCCGGCGTTGGTCATACAGGGCCAAATGCGTTTTCACACGGGCGATTAACAATGCTGGGTTTACCGGTTTATGCAGGTAATCTGCCCCGCCCAATAAAAAGCCTTCGGATTCATCGCGTTCATGGTTTTTGGCGGTCAGGAAAATGATGGGGATGGCTTTGGTTTTAAGGTCGGCCTTTAAAATTCGGCAAACTTCAAAACCATCCATTTCCGGCATCATCACATCTAACAAAATCAAATCCGGTTTTTGCTTTTCAATGATTTTCAAAGCCATTGGGCCATTGATCGCCGCTTGCACCAGATAAGTATCGGAAAGGATGCCTTTCACCACATCGATATTTACGGGTGTATCGTCAACAACTAAGACCGTCTGTTTGTTCATTATTCTTTTCTCATGACTTTTTACAAATTTTGCAAAAGTGTATTTAAGTGTTTAGAGGCAGCCTCAAAATCATACTTGCGCAAGTGGGTTTTCAAAAGCTCTAATGATTTTTTCAGGTCATCTGTCTCAATAAGATCAATAATTTCTTCTAAGGTTTCTTCCGCAGTGGAATCAAAGACATCAATCTGTTCGGCTAAACCTTGCAACGCCGATTGTACATCTATGGATGATTTAGCTGTAGCCTTATGGTGTTGTTTTACGTCAACCTTTAAGGCCGTTGTTATAATCGACACCGCGTGCTTCAGCTCGACACTGATCTGCGCCATTAAGGGTTCTATTTGTTGTGCGTTTTCATCCTCAAGCTGGCTTTCCAGCTGATCTGCCAAGCCCTGTAACTTTGTGGCCCCGATGGTTCCGGAAACGCCTTTTAGGGTATGGGCCATATGAAGTGCGGCAGAGCGATTGCCAACGTCTAGGCTTTTTTGGATACAGTCTATGGCATTGGTTTCAGAGTCCAAAAACTTGCTGAGCACTTTACGGTAGGTCTTCACCTGACCGCCCATGCGGTCCAAGGTTGCGTCGACTTCAAAGCCTGGAAGATATAAATCTTCAGCTTTTTCAACAGGCCCCTGAAGCGGTTCTGCACCATCGATAATATTACGATCACCCGGTTTGATCCAACGCGCAATCACTTCAAACATATCGCGGGGATTAACGGGTTTTAAGATGTGATCGTTCATGCCAACGGTTTGGCATTTTTCCAAATCCTTGGTCATCACATTGGCCGTCATGGCAATGATGGGCAGATCGTTAAAGCATTTGTCTTGGCGAATGGCGCGGGTTGCCTCAAAGCCATCCATGACCGGCATTTGAATATCCATCAACACACAATCAAAGCTGTCGCGACCGATCCATTCAAGGGCATCTTGTCCGTTCACCGCAATGGTCACGGACAATTCGGCCATTTCCAACAGTTCTTGGGCGACCTGTTGATTGATTTCATTGTCTTCGACCAAAAGGATTTTGGCGCCATGAATGCCCGAAACCAATTCAAAGCCTAAACTTGTGCTGTCCACAGATTTTTGTTGCTCTTCATAACCCAAGGCCTCCATCGTGGCTTCTAACATTGAAGAAGAGGTAACGGGTTTTTCCAACAAACCTTCGACTTCAATCACACCCACTTGGCGCAACAATTCATCACGGTCATACGCCGTGACCAACACCACCATGGGGCGGGATTTTAAGGACTTGTCCGCCCGAAGGATGCGACAGGCTTGGACGCCATCAATGCCCGGCATTTTCCAATCCATGAAAACCAACTTATAAGGTGTTCCGGCCTGATCAGCCTTGGTCACCATGTCCAAAGCTTGCTGCCCGTTTGAGGCCGTTTCAACCACAAAGGTCAGGCCTTGGGCCAATTCTTTGATGATTTCGCGAGCGGTATTACTGTCATCAACAACCAAGACGGAAAGGCCATGCACATCATGCACCAACACGGTTTGACTGATTTCCATTTCCGCAGACAAACCAAATTCAGCGGTGAAGGTAAAGGTGCTGCCTTGGTTGGGCATACTTTCAGCGCGAATTTCTCCGCCCATCATTTCGGTCAGCTGTTTGGAAATGGTCAAACCCAATCCCGTTCCGCCATACAAACGCGTGGTCGATTGATCGGCTTGGCTAAACGACTTAAACAATTTTTCCATTTGTTGTTCGGTCATGCCGATGCCATCGTCCTTGATGGAAAACTGCAACGTCACGCGATCGGATGTTTTATGCAAAGTTTTCACCCGCAACACAATCTCACCGGCCTCTGAAAACTTGATCGCGTTATTGGCAAGGTTCAGCAAAACTTGGCCCAACCGCAAAGAATCCCCGATCAGCCCATAGGGCACATCGATGGGCGTTGCGATTAACAATTCCAATCCCTTTTCACGAGCCTTGTCCAACACCACATTCGACAGATTATCCAAAACATCACGCAGGCTGAACGGCACGGATTCTATATCTAACTTGCCGGCTTCGATTTTGGAAAAATCCAAAATGTCATTGATGATGCCCAACAACGCATTCGAGGCTGTATTGATTTTTTGAACGTAATCTTCTTGCTTGCCGCTTAAATCTGTTTGCAGGGCCAGATGGCTCATGCCGATAATCGCATTCATCGGCGTGCGAATTTCGTGGCTCATATTGGCCAAGAAATCTGATTTTGATTGGGTCGCGGCCTTAGTAATACCCAAAGCTTTTTCCAAGTCTTCTTCGGCGCGTTTACGTTCCACCATAATGGCAAGCGTATTGCCCACGGCGGTCAACGTATTGGCTTCGCTGGTGATGTATTTATGCCCCGCATCGATATAAAGCGTCAGCACACCAAGGACCTTGCCACAAGATATAATGGGCACCGTGTAATGACCATGATCCACCATTTCGTCGAAATGCGTGTCATGATTTTCATTCACATGGTTTTCAAAAGAAAGCTGTCCCGATTGTGCCGTTTTTCCACACAGGCAATGGCCAAGTTTGACCTTTGCACAGCGGGTCAACAAAGGCGTAGCCAGATTTGTTTGAGCAGCCATTTCCACAGCATCGCCCTCATCATTCATCAAGAAAATCGCGCCCATGCCTTGAATGGTTAAAAATGAGGTGCTGAGGATTTCGTCTAAGGCTTCTTGTAACAATGCATCTACGGTTCGGCCTTGAATGGGCAAAGCCAAAAGTTTTTTCAACAACGCCTGGCTTTCAAAGGACTTGGAAATCTCCAATTCCGCTTTGATGCGTTCCGTCACATCGGTGCGAATAGACACATATCGATATGGCTTTTTGTGTTGGTCTAAAAACGGGACAATCGTTGAATTCACCCAATACGAAGAGCCGTCTTTCGATCTATTTTTCAAAAGACCATGCCACACCATTCCGTTTGAAATGGTCTTCCACATGGTGCGATAGACTTCTGGGCTATGTTCATCGGACTTAACTATTCGATGGTTTTGGCCAATAAGGTCTTCACGCCTGAACCCACTGATTTTACAAAATTTATCATTCACATGTGTGATAGCCCCCTTGACGTCAGCCACGCTGACGATGGCGTGCTGGTCTAAGGCAAATTTCTGAAATTCAAGTTCCTGATTGCTTTTCAGCAATTTGGTCTGCATCGCCTCTGCCGCCGCTAACGCTTTGTTCGTTAGATGCACATACGGGCGCACCACAAAGCTAAAGATCAACGGCGTGGATAATAAGACCAAGGCCACCACGTCGATAAAAATCGCCATTTGCGGATCGATCGTATAGGGCAACAGGTAAAAAACCAGCATGATGCCCCCCTCGATCACAAAAATGATCAAACAGACCTTAAACAGCATCGACCAGACATTATTTTGGTCCGATTGCGTGCTCATAGCTTTGAGTTCTAGATTGTCTTGGAAAATCRTATAAAGGCTCTAATATTCATACTAAAATATTGTAAATGCATGATAAAATTTCAAACACTTACATAAGACTTACCTAATTATGCCTGTTTTTTTTCCAAAAGCCGACTTCTTTTTAAATTTTTAGAAGAGCCATATAAAAGCAAAGCATTTTCAGGCTGTTAGTCTTAGAAAAGAGCTTTTCGGGGCGTAAAATCAGGATGATTTTACATTGTATCCCCATCAAAGAATGCACACATATTGTAAGACTGCAGTCAAAACCGAGGCTGAATATAAGACACAAAACACATTAGGCCTCTGCGAGAGTGAGGCTCACTGTACGGCCTTACGACAAATTTAACGACAAACGTGCTAAAATGTATGATAATTCACGTAATGCGTAAAAGTCATAAAAGCAAAATTTATTAAGAATGGTCAGGATTAATGAAGATCCCTAAAAAGCCATCTGAAACAAATTTTTTGTTGCTGGGCAACATAGCCTTTGCTGTGTTTGCGATGATCTTTACGATTTGGTTTCTGTTTAAAACGGAACAAGATTTTAAGGCTCTGCAATTGAAGGAATTGAAAAATTCCGCCCTCACCGTCAACAAACAAGTTTCCAAATACATCAGCCAAAACCAAGCTTTGGTCATGGCCTTTACCAAGCACAATACGGTATTGATTGAACAAATTGCCGCTGATTTTTCAGCCGAACAAAAAATCGAAACCTTACGCCAATCCATAAATGATTTTTTTCCAGACTATTTCACATTCATCATTCGCACTGCGGATGGAAAATTTGTTCCTGATGATTTTGGTGAATTTGTCGGTGAATTTTGCCGTCGTGATATGGCTGAACTGAACGCGGTCTTGATCGATAAAACACAACAAAACCCCTTAATCTCCAAAAACTACAAACCGCTCATTCACCCGCAACCTTTTAATTATCAYTTTGATATCACATCCGAATGGACGGCGAATTCTGGAGCACGCGGTTTACTGATGATCAGTTTTCCGCCAAATCTTTTGGTCGAGCTTTTGCAAAATCAGCAAAGAGAAGGCCACAACCTATATCTTTTGCGGCAAGATATTCCAGACCTTATTGAAGTTGCCGCAAATGGGTGGCGAGATCAATTTAAACGCGACATTCGGTTGTCCGAAAAAGAGCTCACCCGAATTGTTTTTCGCGAAGATATTAAAGGCACACGGTGGCAAGTTGCCTATTTGATGAACCCAAATGTGCTTCAAAACAAACAGCGTTTGTTGCTCTCTGTTGGGGGAGCTGTCTTTATCACGCTGTTGTTGATTGTTTTGAAATTAATCAACTGGGACAGGCTTTCAAAATCGCATAAAATCAAACTCGACAAGGCCCGCAAGGATGCTTTTAACGATTTGCACAATGAATTGGCCTTTCAAAAACTGGCCATCGATGAACACGCCATTGTTAGTGTCACCGATACGCTGGGCAACATCGTTTACGTTAATGAAAAGTTTTGTTCAATCAGCGGATACAGCCGCGAAGAACTTTTGGGACAAAATCACCGCCTGTTATTTTCAGGCGAACATCCTCCGGAATTTTTCGAAGACATGTGGGCCACCATATCAAACGGTCACACATGGCATGGGGCAATCAAAAACAAAAGCAAAAGCAAAAGCAAAAAAGAACACAATGGATATTACTGGGTACAGACAACCATTGTGCCGACCTTAAATAAAAAAGGAAAACCGTTTCAATACGTGGCCATTCGCACCGAGATCACGCAGCAAAAACAAGCCGAGGCTGAATTAAATAAATCACATGCCCAATTGGAAAAGAAGGTCGCCGAACGTACCCAGGAATTAAAAACCGCGTTGGAAGCCGAACAAGATTACAACACCTTGCAAAAACAATTTGTATCCATGGCGTCCCATGAATTTCGCACGCCGTTGTCAATTATTGATATGACCGCTCAACGTCTTTTAAAACGCCAAGGGACGATGAGCGATGAACAAATGGCCGAACGCTACACCAAAATCCGCAGTGCGGCTCAACGCATTACAGGGCTGATCGAACGCACACTCAGTTCGGCCAGTCTGGACGAAGGCAAGCTTTCTTACACGCCAGTCCTCTGTGACAYCCACGACATCATAACGACTTGTATTCTGGCTCAGACAGAAATATCAAAGGATTATATTATTGAGTCAGACCTTGATGAATTACCCGATGAAATCACCGCAGATCCCGGACACTTAAATCAAGTTTTGACAAACCTGTTGTCCAATGCGGTTAAGTATTCTCCCAAAAACAAAATCATCAATGTCAAAGGATGGCAGGAAGATCAAAACATTTTAGTCTCTGTCACCGACCAGGGGATCGGCATTCCTGAAACTGAAATCCCCAAAATGTTTAATCGTTTTTTCCGCACCAGCAACGCTGCGGGAATCCCCGGTACGGGCATTGGATTAAATCTGGTCCAGCAATTGCTGGCTTTACAAGGTGGCACCATTGCCGTCGAAAGCACAGATGGCCAAGGCTCGACCTTTATTGTGACCCTGCCCTTGCTTTTACCTTCAGATATTTAAGATTTTTAAGAGTGGGCCAGTTGCAATTCAATCCAAAATGTACTGCCAACACCGACTTCGCTTTCCAAGCCAACCCGCCCTTGCATGCGTTCAATCAAATGCCGGGTCACGGTTAAGCCAATGCCCATGCCGTCTTGGGCCAACAACGGATCAGCCCCCGAACGATCAAATAAGGCGAATACGGATTGCTGTTTATCTTTGTGGATACCGACACCTGTATCTTGGACCGATACACGAACAAAATGGTCCGCTGTTTCTTCGGCCGATAAGGTCACCGTGCCGCCATCGTTATTAAATTTAAAGGCATTTGAAAGAAGATTAAACAAAGCTTGTTTGAGACGGCTGCGGTCGGCCATAACCGATAGGGGTGCCTTTGCCTCAATCTCATTTTGTACGGTGACGTTATGTTGAACGGCCAAAGATTTTGAGGCATCAACACTATCTTTAATCACATCAGACAAGTTTGTGGTTTCTAAAAAAAGATCGAATTGGGCGATATCCAGTTCAGATAAGTTCAAGATTTCGTTCACCAAATAAGAAAGCCTTTTTCCGCCCGACAAAATATGATCGACATATTCTTTTTGCTCAGGTGATAAAGCCGGCGTTTTGTCCATCGCCAAAATTTCCGCAAAACCGATGATGTGATTCAAGGGTGTTCGCAGTTCGTGATTCATACAATTGATAAAGTCTGATTTAACCTGATTGGCATTTTTAAGTTCTTGTTCCGTCAACATCAAAGCGTCTTGGACATGTTCGCGTTCGGCAATCACTTCGTTTAAATCGTTTTCATACTGGTCATTCATACGGGTCACTTGACGCAACACAGAATTTATTTTTGTGGTCAGCAGTTCAAGGTTAACCGGCTTTGTCATGTAATCATCGGCGCCCAAACTTAAACCCGCAATAATATCTTTCATATTTGCGTTAGCACTTAAAAAAATAAAGGCTGTATTTGAAAAAGCAGGATAATTGGTGCGCAATTCTTTCAACAGTTCATAACCGTTCATCACGGGCATACTGACATCACACAGAACCAAATCAGGGTTGTGTTGGAGGATATGAGCCAGCCCGGCTTTGCCATTGATCGCACTGGAAACTTCATGGCCTTCTTCTTCCAGCTCTTCGACCAGCAAGTTACGGATATCGGCTTCGTCGTCTATGCACAGAATTTTAGCCATCTAAAGCCTCGGTTCCTGTTGGCGTTAGAGGGAAGGTTACCGTAAACGTACTCCCCTCACCTTCTATACTTTTAAAGCTAATGCGCCCGCCTTGCATTTCAAGGAGTTTTTGGACAAGATTTAAGCCAATGCCCGTGCCGGGAATACCCGCAGCCGTGCTGGTACGGAAAAAACGATTAAACATTTTTGGCATTTCATCTTTGGGAATGCCAATGCCGTGGTCTTCAACCGTCACAAAAGCATAACCATTATCGGACCACCCCTTAACATCAACCTGTTTATGATCTGGTGAATATTTTACGGCGTTCGAAAGCAAGTTCGTAAAGATTTGTTCCAAATGTCCGGGGTCTGCCAAAAGCTGATCGGGTAATTCAGCCAAGTCGCTTTTAATGTCATAACGTGTTGTCATTTCACATTGGGTTTCGATACAGTCTTTTAAAATTGATTTCAAATCGCATTGTATGGGGGCATACTTGAGCTTGCCTTCTTCGACCTTGGCCGAACTTAAGGTGCTTTCGATCAAACCTGTGATGCGTTGAGCCGCCGCCCGAATTTTTGAAAAGCGTTCAACCTTCTGTTCGCCCGTCATCTGGTCATGACGTTTTAACAAACGCTGAGCCGTCATATCAATGATCGACAACGGCGTTCTAAATTCATGAGAAGCCATTGTTAAAAACTGTTTTTGCAGGGTATTGTATTCTTGTTCCGCTTTCAGGGCTTGTTGTAAATCTTCTGTACGATTGATGACTTCCTGTTCAAAATGATTTCTCGATTCCCGCAGTTCACGGGTGTGGGAAACTAGTTTTTGGGTATAGGCTTTCAGTTCATCCGCCTGTTGATGCAACTTAATAACCATGGCCAAAGTATCGGCGACACTTTCTAAAAACTGAATTTCGCCTTGTTGGTGTTTTGCCCCATGGGGCAGGTACAAAACAATGACCCCCATTACACGGTCACCGGATAAAATCGGAATGTTATAATGACCATGCGGGGCAATGCCTTCAAACATCACTTCGTGACGTTCATCTATACAGCTTGCCCATTGCGTTTGTTTGGTTGCCGCTGCACGGCCACATAGGCAATAGCCAAAGGCAACCTTTGCACACAACGTTGTAATTTGATCACCCAAATTGCGTTCAGCAACAAGTTCAAGTTCATCTTGGTTTTGATTTGAAATCAAAATACCAGCCTTCGGCAATACCGAAAGCCAGCTTAACGAAAGAAGAATATCCAGACAATTGCCTAAAATTTCATCCAAAGAAAGCGGCCGCACGGCTTCGTGCAATACTTTATTTAAGGCCTCATTATTTTCAGAACTTATCAAATACTCATCCATCACAACCCCATAAAAGGTTCGTAAATACGGTCATATAATATTTAAAAATATATACTTTGGACAAACGTTTGTGCGGATAAAATACAATTATAAAATAGCCTATATAAGGCTCATCGTCAAATCCATAAAATAATTAGTCTTATAGTATTAGGTGTATTTATCAAACTTTATTTTTAATCTTAGAATTACTTTTTTCAATGTATTCAGTCGCATAACCACCTTACTATGATTATATGTTATCGAATAAAAAATTGAAAAGTAACCATTATAATCAAAATATTTTATTACCCTCTAACTTTAAATGGAAAACGCCGCCCCCTTTCACTGTAGTCTTTTTATAACTTGCAAATATCATAAAACTATTATTAGTAGTATTTTAGCGCCGCTCAGAATTGTTTAAAACACCATTTACTTTGGCCAACAAAATATCCAAATCAACGGGCTTTGTGAGGTAATCATCAGCCCCCAGTTCAAGCCCTGAAATGACATCTTTATTATCCGCAAATGCGCTCAGAAATATAAAAGGAACATCGTTGTATTTTGGGTGATTTTCCCGCAATTCAACCAACAACTCTCGCCCACCCATGACTGGCATATTGACATCGCAAAGAATAAGGTCCGGACAATTTGATGTGATCATAGCAAGCCCTAATTCACCATTTTCAGCTTCCAAAACTTCATAGCCTTCATCTTCAAGTTCTTCGACCAGCATGGAACGAATGTCTTCTTCATCTTCGATGCAAAGGATTTTCATAATTCATGTCTCCGCCATTTAGGTTACACATCTATCCATTTTGAATAAATCAAGTTCATTTCATCAACACAGCTTTCTAAGACTTCCAGAAGTTCGGGGTCAAAGTGCGACGGGTTGGTTCGACCATCGCCTTCAAAAATTATGGACAGCGTTTTTTCTTGGGAAAACTCTGATTTATAAGGTCGTTTTGAACGCAGGGCATCGTACACATCCACCAAGGTCACAATGCGAGCTTCGATTGGTATTTCGGCGCCTTTTATATTATGCGGATAGCCACCACCGCTCCAACGTTCATGATGCCCCAAGGCTATATTTGCAGCAACTTTCATTACGGGATGATCCGATTGAGATAAGATCGCATGACCATTCAAGGCGTGTTGTTTCATGATTAAAAATTCATTGTCATCCAAGGGGCCGGGCTTTAACAAAATTAGATCTGGTGTGCCTATTTTCCCCGCGTCGTGTAACGGGGCCGCCAACAAAATTTCATCAATACGCGTATCGGACCAGTTTAGTTTTTTGGCAATTAAGTGGGCATAAGCTCCGATCCGACGAATGTGATTTCCCGTTTCGGGATCGCGATAATCAGAAGCCACAGCCAGGCAAGCCAAGGCTTCACCATGGGCCATTTGCAAATTCACTAAGAGATCTTGCACCTCTTGGGTTTTTTCCGTCACTTTAGCTTCAAGATTCAATTGATAATCTTGATTGCTGCGTCTGAGGTTTATCAGCTCTTCGGCGCGTTTAACCACGTGTACCAAATAATCCAAATCAAATGGCTTTTGAATGAAGTCCAAGACCCCCAACTTCAACGCGTCAATGGCTTCTTCGGCGCCGCCGTGCCCGGTCATGATGATAAACTCAATAGAGCGATTTTCACTTTTGCCTTTAACCGCTTCACTGATCATATCGATACCATTTTTTTTGGGCATCAATATATCGGACAAGACAATATCAATTTTGGGATCAGCTAAAATCATATCAAGACCAATCGCACCATTACAGGCTTCGATGCATTCGTAACCTTCATCCATTAAGGAATCGACGGCGACATCACGGATAACATCCTCATCTTCTACAACCAAAATTTTTACACTCATAATGTGATGTCCTCCGTTCGTTGGGCTGGGTATTTTCTGCGCTCACCGGACTTACGTCTGATCATAACTTTGCGGCTTGTTTGCTTTGGTTCATAAAGGGGAATGGACACTGTGAATGTTGCCCCTTCCCCATCTGCACTTTCAAGGCAGATCGTGCCCCCTTGAATTTCTGTGAAGCCATGGATAAAAATTGTTTTTGCAGCCTATTGAATTCTTCGGTGGCCCGCAGTGCATTTTCTAAGTCTTTGGTACGTTCAGCCACCTGAACTTCCAGAAAAGAATGCGATCGCAGAAGTTCCGTTTCGGCTTTTACAATCTGCACGACCATCCCCAAACGTAACGATGGCAGGTATCGCCAAACACTCAGAACCTTTACGCCAAGATCATCTGTGACAATCTCGGACCCATAACCACCTTCATGTGCCAACCACATCGGTTGCTTTTTTCCTTTGAGCAAAGGGGTGCTTTTTTTAAAGGCTGCGTCTGGGTTATTTCGAAGCGGGGAAGCAATCAAAATATCGGCTACATTTTTAAGGCCCAATACCGTTTCGCCGGTGCTGCCAAGCCCGGAATAATTTTGCACAATGTCATAAACACCAGCTTGGCGCATTTGAAAAGCGACGATGCCTTGCAAGGCCCCATTTTCAAAAATTGGGGCCGAAACAAAAGCGGCCATTTCATTTGACGGGTCGTAAAATTCCGGCTGAGTTATGTCAGACCGTAAGAAATTAGCGGATGAGAATTCTTCGAAAGCTCGCTCTTTTTGATCTGCAACACTAGAAAGATCGGCAATAGCTTCTTCGGTTAAGATATTTTTGTCGGATACATAGCCGCCAATCATCAAGATCAACAACGGAATAAGCCCCGCCAAGAGGAACGAAGCCAAGGTCCTTTTTGTAATGCTGATGTCTTGAAAAAAAGTGTTGCCCATTTTCCGTCACCCCTCTGATGCGGACCAGCCGCCATTCCACCCTTTTTGCAAGTTTTCAAGGCTGTTTTGCCCTTTATCTTTGGCAATGCCACCCGGTGCAGGATAACTTGTATTTTTGACCGTACGCGATACATCCATCGGCCGTGTTGAACCTGCCTTTTGTGCCGCCAAAGCCCAAATGTGGGCCCCAAAATAAGAGGCCTCCATAGGATCACTCACCACCCTATTTTTGCCGTAGCGGGCTTTGATTTTTTTTATAAAGGCGTGGTTTTGTGGCGTTGCGTTTATTTCTTCGATCGCCAACAGTGTCGCATCAATCAGCGGACTTTCACTTTTGGCCATGGTCTCGCTTTTGGAATGTAAAATGCCAACACGGACCGGTGGTTTTGAGGCTTCGCACGCACTCAAAAGCAACGCCAAACCCAAAACCAAAATACTGGCAAATCTAGCCATCTTGTACCCTTGCTTATTCACCCCCCAGTTTTATTTTGCCTATAGTCAGGGCTGGCTAAGTCCGAACACGTCCTAATCGCTTTGTACTAGCACGCGCAACGCGACAAGTCCCCGGCGTGTTTGCCCTCATTTCTATACTTTTTAAATGGCGCTCTGCCCCCTGCGTTTCAAGATAAAATCCGACGTATGGTTGAGATAGTTTAAGTTTTTTGCGCCTGATCCAAATTGTTGATTTTGAAGCTTACGCAAAACATGGAGCCTTCACCGTCACGACTTTCCACGCGAACATTTCCACCTTGCATTTCAGTCAGTTGTTTCACCAAACTCAAACCAATTCCGGTTCCGGGTATGCCCGCAGCGTTGCTGGTTCTGAAAAAACGATTAAACATTTTTGGCATTTCCTGTTCAGGAATACCGATACCGTAATCGGTCACTGATAACAAAACCTTATCGTGTTCGATCCAGCCCTTCACGTCGATTTCCTTATGATCTGGGGAATACTTAATGGCATTGGACAACAGGTTTGTGCAAATTTGGTGCACATGATCTGGGTCCGCAAAAATGCGGTCTGGAAGACCCGCAAGGTCAGTATTTATCGAATAGCCTTCGGACACGTCAACTTGAACCAGTATGCAATCGAGAACAATTTGGCGCAAATCGCAGTCATTTGGACAATACCTTAAATGTCCCTCATCAATCTTTGCGGCATCGAGTGTACGTTCGATCAAGCCTGTTATGCGTTCGGTAGCGATGCGGATTATTTTAAAGCGATCAACGCGTTCTTCAGAGGTCATATCATTGTGACGCTTTAACAAACGCTGGGCGGTCATATCAATGATCGAAATTGGGGTGCGAAATTCGTGCGAGGCCATAGATATAAATTGTTGTTGCAACGTATTGTATTCTTTTTCGGAACGCAGGGCTTCTTCCAACTGAACCGTCTGTGATATAAGCATTTCCTGTTGCTCTAAAAGCTTTGCTTCATGTACTTTTACTTTTGTAATTTCTGTCCGAATAGCAACATATTGAAATGGTTTTCCCTCGTCATTTAAGGTCGGGACAATTGTTGTTTGCACCCAGTAAAAGCCACCCTTCTTATTTTTGTTTTTGATTTCCCCTTGCCAAACATCGCCACTGGAAATGGTGGCCCACATATCTTTAAAGAATTTCGGGCTATGTTCTTTGGAAATAAGGATACGGTGATTTTGTCCCAAAAGTTCATCCGCACAATACCCGCTGATATCACAAAATTTTTCATTGATATAAGTGATGTTTCCACCAACATCCGTAATGCTGACAATGTCGTGTTCGTCTACGGCCATTTTTTGAAATTCAAGCTCTTTGGTTCGCTCAACAACTTTGTCTTCTAAAATATCGTACGCGTTTTTAAGTTCAATTTGTGCATTTTCCAATTTAATCTGGTCGAGTTTATGCTGTGTATTATCCGCACCAACGCCCCGATACCCTAAAAATTTTCCATCCGCGCCAAACAGAGGCACACCACTGACCCTCACATACAATGTCTTTTCCTTGGGGATTTGCATTGCGTATTCAAAATTTTGAAAAGGCTTATGTGAAGAGAGGATTTTTTGATGTTGTTCCCAATCGTGGGTTTCTGTTTGTGTTGCACAAAGGCTGCGGCGTACTTTACCGACAATGTCTTCGGGTAATAACCCGGTCACGTCTAACAAACGCCCTGAAAAATAGGTGAACTTGAGATCAGCCCCCATTTCCCAATACCAATCAGAAGCCGCATCGGCAAAGTCCTTAAAGCGCTGCTCGCTTTCGATCAAAGCATCGACCACTTTGCGTCTTTCCGAGATATTGACAAAAGCAGAACAAATTGCAGACTCGCCGTTCCACTTGATCACAAAAGAACGATTGATAACGCTAAACACAGCCCCATCTTTGCGCAGCCCATTCAACTCGAAACTTTCCTCGACGTCTTCACCCTTATACTGGGCTTCCCAATATTTAAGGATCGGTTCGTAGTCTTCCCCACAAAACAACTTAGACATTGATTTGAGCGCCAACATTTTGTGTAGCGATTTATAACCGAACATGTCGACAAGGGCCGGGTTAGCATACAAAATACTTCCGTTGTGGTGCACAAGAATACCTTGGGGTGCACTTTCAATCATCGACAACAGTT
Organism: Rhodospirillaceae bacterium; assembly: GCA_002401565.1. Lineage (GTDB taxonomy): Bacteria > Pseudomonadota > Alphaproteobacteria > Rhodospirillales > Magnetovibrionaceae > JANLGW01. Next base: position 10,872 of record NVTL01000044.1, on the reverse strand, counting down.
GATAATGATTTTCCTGAAGCTCGGCGGTTCTTTTGGTGACTTCCGCTTTGACCCAGTCATTCTTACGCATGTAGCTTAAAACAACAAAAGCGTATCCGGCGACTCCCAACAGTCCAAAAAGAAGTATGGTTACAGTCGTAAGCGACACGGTCTCGCGTTTTTTAAGACTGGCAGGTGTGACGACGACGACCCACTGTTTTAACAAAGAGGTAAACTCACGTCTGTAGTGAAGCGTGGATATCAATTCTTGATCATGGCCATCAGCGTTTGAATATATCACTCGCTTATCCCCAATCGCACCTTTATCAAGGATACGAACGATCAAATCTAGCTGATTGGATTGCTTTTTGTCATAAGTTCTTATTTTTTCAACAATCGCACTAATCTGAATAATTTCGACAACAAACCCGCGTAATTTTTTCGCGGATTTCAAAGAGCCATTTTGCTGTTCGTAAACGGGGGCAACGATGAAGAGATCTTTATTTTGTTGATCCGAAGGTACAGATAAACTCACATTCGCTACCGTCACTGCGCCAGTATCGCGCGCCACCTTTAAAGCTGACATGACCGATGGATATCGGCCAAGGTCATGTCCTTTTAAGTTTGCGTGTTTTTGTGACATCCGGCCAAATAAGACAGTCGAAAACGATAAGCTTTTTTCATTTTCAGGCTCATTTGACACCCAAAGTATAGATTGGGGCGACACAGACCCAGAAAAGACTTTATCGGTAAAACGTTTAAACAAAACTTCATCAACGTTTTGAAGGCGTTCCAATGCAAGAGCGAGGGAAATAATCGTATGGTTTTCATGGAAAATTTTATTTTCAAGCGTGAGGAACAGATCCTTTGACGATTGCAGAAAGGCTCGGTCAAAACCGTCTCTATCTTGTTTGTGAACAGAATAGGCTACCCCCGCCACGGCTGCAAAGGCAACAAGGCAGAGCAGGCTAAGCAAGACCGTTTGAACCCATGTACGGCCCAAAACTGAATGTTTTGAACGCACACCGATCACGCTGTTTAAAAGGTTCGTTTTATTTTTCCGCCACACCCTAGCCAACCCTTAACAATGGAATGAATTTCAACCGCACGAAATGGTTCTGTATACGTCGGTTTTTTTCAAGTTTTTTTTCAAAATAAGATCAATTTCAAGGCCCACATTTTGACAAGATTAAAGCATTCAAATCCGTCTGCGAACAGGGCATTGTCAACACGGCATCAAAGTCTTGAATGACCACGGCATTGGGGGAAATGGGCATTTCTTCTGGCCAAATCATAATCAAGGGTATGGACTTCCCACTCTCTTGAAGCGCTAATTTTGCGACCATGTTGGCTTGCATATCGCCGGTATAAAAACCAATCAAAGCCAGTCCAAATTCTGATTTTCCGATGTGGTCTATACCTTCTTGGCCGCTGACAATTCTTTTCACGTCATAGCCCAAAGTTTCAAGCATGACCTGTACACCGCTATGTTCAGTATCATCACGTCCAATCAAGCCCACAGTCAAATTGTCGACGATTTTTTCTGGCTCTGGTTCTGTTTCTTCTGGTTCTTCCGGCGCCCCTGTTAAGGCATTGTATAGTTTTACATGTTCTTCCTGTTTTTTATTTTTCATCAAAGTCACTTGGCGCACAGCGGTGCCGACTTTGACCAACAACATTTCAAAATCTATGGGCTTGGTCAGGTAATCATCTGCGCCCAATTCCAGGCCTGAAATGATATCCTTGCGATCGGCAAAGGCACTGAGAAAAATAAACGGTGTATCGGCGAATGCTGGGTGTTTGCTGCGCAGCTCTTTCAACACATCGTACCCGCCCATCACGGGCATATTGATGTCGCACAAGATGATGTCTGGCTTGACGGTTTGAATAGACGTTAGGCCTTCACGACCGTTTTCAGCCACAAAAACTTTATAGCCTTCGTCTTCCAATTCTTCGGCCAACATCATGCGAATGTCGGCTTCGTCTTCAATACAAAGGATTTTTATCACGTCAGATCCCTTAAATCTAAATCAAATATAAAAGAGAAATTAGCTCATTATCTTCTTCACACATATACAGTCTTAAATGTGGTTGTTCGACAACAAATTACAAGTCATAGATTTATTTTAGTTCTTGAGGGGATCGCACCATGGGCGGTCCAATCAATAAAGACACCGTAAATGTTGAGCCTTCTCCGTCTGCACTTTCAAAGTCCATGTTGCCCCCCTGTAATTCGACCAGCTGTTTAATCAAGTTCAGGCCAATACCGGTTCCGGGAATACCGATAAACCAATAACGATTGGCTGATCACTTTTTGCAACAGCTACACCGGGCAATGCATACGCAACCACAGCGAACAGCCCCAATAAAAATAACTTACAGCTATGACCGCGTCTTCCCCCTTACATCTGGGAAAAAAAGAACTATATTGAGGGAAAGAATATTCTGAAGAGGTTCACATGAGCAATACAGCAACTGAAAACACCGCCCCCGCACACGATGGCCTGAAAATTGGCGAMGGTGCGGTCACCCGCATTCATCAATTGATCGAAAGCGAAGGTAATCCTGACCTTAAGCTCCGCATTTCCATTACGGGCGGCGGGTGTTCTGGTTTTCAATACAATTTCAGCCTTGATGACAAAAAAACCAATGATGACTTGGTGTTTGAAAATGGCGGCATTGAGGTTTTGGTGGATGAAACGTCCCTGCCCTTTGTCAACGGAGCCGTGTTGAACTTTTCGACCGATCTAATGGGCGCTTATTTCACCATGGACAATCCCAACGCCGATTCCACATGCGGCTGTGGTTCTTCCTTTTCTGTTTAAAATTCGGACCAAAGCCCCATGAAAATTGCCACTTGGAATGTGAATTCCCTGAAAGCTCGCCGTGAACATTTGTTGAAATGGCTGGCGGATTTTGATCCTGATGTCGTGTTGCTTCAGGAACTTAAAGGCGTTGAAGAAATTTTCCCCATGGACGATGTCAACGCTGCGGGTTACGAAGCGGCTGTGGTCGGACAAAAAACCTATAACGGCGTAGCCATTTTATCCAAGACGCCCATCACCGTCACCGAACGCCGCCTGCCTGGTGAAGAAGAAGACGAACAGGCTCGTTACGTTGAAGGCATCGTGCAAGGTGTGCGGCTGGGCTGTATTTACCTGCCCAACGGTAATCCGACGCCCGGCGACAAATATGATTACAAAATTCGCTGGATGCGACGTCTGTATACCCATGCTCGCGATTTAATCACAAAAACCGATGAACCCTTTGTTTTGGGCGGTGATTACAACGTAATTCCCCAGCCCGAAGACGTCTATGCTCCTGAAAAATGGACCGAAGATGCTCTGTTTATGCCCGAAAGCCGAAATGCTTTTAACTGTATCGTGAATTTAGGCCTAACCGATGCGTATCGCGTTTTTAACCATGAAGGTGGCCGCTATTCGTGGTGGGATTACCGGGCCGGGTCGTGGGATAAAGATCAGGGCTGTCGCATTGATCATTTATTACTGAACCCCAAAGCCGCCGATATGTTGCGAGGCAGCGGAATCGATAAATCCCCCCGTGGTTGGGAAAAACCATCGGACCATACGCCAGTCTGGTGTGAATTAGACGTTTAGGATTGAGCTTAAATATAAACCTTGTTAAACAGCTGCTTTAGCAATGCTTTCCAAAAGGCTTCTGGCCTTGATGGGTTTTTCCAAATAACCCTGAATAGACAGGCCCGCGCCACGGTCTTTCATTTCATCGGTGGAATAGCCCGTCATCATGATGACCCGCGTCGATAAATTCATGGTTTGCAATTCCCGCGCAAAATCGATGCCGTTCATGCCATCCATCACCATGTCGCACAACACAACATCCGCCGGGTTTTGAGACAACTTAGCAACGCCTTCACGAGCGCTTGAGACCAATTGCAAATGCCGCACGCCGACGGCCTTTAACAACGTATTGATTAGTCGACGAAAATTGGGGTTATCATCCACCAACATAATGCGCAGGTTGGCCCAGTCCGAAAAAGGCGCTTGTTCGGTTTGTTCAAAAAATGAAAGTTCATTCGCCAACTTTTCAGCGGCTGGGTTGCCGACACAGGCGTCCCTATATTCAAAATCATGGCCCATGATGTGTTCCACCAACCACGATTTCAAAAAGGCCAAGATGTCTGCGGGGCTGATTTCCCAAGGCTCAGTCTGATAATCGGTATAGATTTTGCGAACCTGAGCGCTCAAATGACGATGTGTCGCCATATGAGCCTCAAGAGCCAGATAGCCACAGGCTTCCAGCATCTTTTCTTCACGTCGAAAATGATAATCGGTGTATTCAACCAAAGCTTCGAGGACGCTGCCGACAATCGTCGACTCCTCGTGCTGATCAATACAGTCATTAATCTGATTTAATAATTTTATAAGAACCTTATGATCGGCGTCGACAAAAGCAACACCAAGTTCAAGGTCCTTAGTCCATTTTACTAACACACGTCCCTCTTTCTTCCGGTCCCCATTATTTTATGGGTTAAACCAGACACAACCTTACGGAGATTAAGATTGCCCTTTAGCGAATCTGATTTTTGCATTTGGTCCAAACTACTGTCTTTCGTGAACGTACCGATAATAGTCCCGCACTGCAACGGGAAAATTATTTTTCATGTTAAAATAAGGGCGGTTTACTAAACGTTCTACATAAAAACGGTATAATTCAAAGAGACTATACTGCCTATTTGAACAATACCTAATTTAGAACATTAGCGTTCCACCTGTTCAACGTTCCGCACGGCCCCTTTATCGGCGCTGGTCGCCAAAGCGGCATACGCGCGCAGAGCGGTCGATACCTTGCGTTTGCGGGGCTTCTCAGGTTTCCAAGCGGCCTTGCCTTTGGCGTCCATGGCTTCGCGGCGAGACTTCATTTCATCATTTGATATCATGAAGTTAATGCTACGATTTGGAATGTCGATTTCAATTGAATCGCCTTCTTGGACCAAGCCAATGGCCCCGCCTTCGGCGGCTTCGGGTGATGCATGACCGATGCTTAAACCCGACGTTCCGCCGGAAAAACGACCGTCGGTGATCAACGCACATTCTTTGCCCAGCCCCATGGATTTCAAATATGTGGTGGGATAAAGCATTTCTTGCATGCCGGGTCCACCCTTAGGGCCTTCATAACGCACAATGACCACATCGCCGGATACAATGTCCCCATTTAGGATTCTTTCGACCGCTTCGTCCTGACTTTCACAGATACGAGCCCGGCCTTTGAAGGTTAGATTCGCAGCATCCACACCCGCCGTTTTGACGATACAGCCCTTTTCGGCAATGTTTCCAAACAGCACAGCTAAGCCACCGTCGGTAGAGTAGGCATGTTCTAAATTGCGAATACAGCCCTGTTCCCGGTTGGTATCAAGTGTGTCGTAATATTTGTTTTGGCTGAACGCGACTTGGGTTGGCACGCCACCCGGAGCCGCCCGGTAAAAAGTTTTCACGTCTTCGTCCGTGGTCGTCATCACATCCCAATGCGCCAAGGCCTCGGCCATTGTTTTGGAATGAACGGTAGCAACATCGCTGTGAATATGCCCGGCCCGGTTCAATTCACCCAAAATCCCCATGATGCCTCCGGCCCGGTGCACGTCTTCCATATGGAACAATTGTGTCGCTGGTGCCACTTTGGACAAATTGGGAACCTTACGGCTCATGCGGTCGATATCATCCATGGTGAAATCAATGCTGCCTTCGTGGGCAATCGCCAAGATATGCAAAACCGTATTGGTGGAACCGCCCATGGCAATATCCAGGGCAATCGCGTTTTCAAAGGCTTTTTTACCGCCCAAATTGCGCGGCAGTACGCTTTCGTCGTCGTTTTCGTAATACCGCTTGGTGATATCAACAATCAACGCGCCCGCCTGTTCAAACAAGCCTTTTCGCGCCGCATGGGTCGCCAACATGGTTCCGTTACCGGGCAAAGCCAAACCAAAGGCTTCGGCCAAGCAATTCATGGAATTTGCCGTAAACATACCCGAACACGAACCACAGGTTGGGCAGCTGGACCGTTCAAATTCCAACACGGTGGCGTCATCAACAGTGGGATCAGCCGCTTGCATCATGGCATCGACCAAATCCACGGCAATCTCTTTGCCATCGACTTTAACTTTACCGGCTTCCATCGGGCCACCCGACACGAACACCGCCGGAATGTTCAAACGCATGGCCGCCATCATCATACCTGGCGTGATTTTGTCACAATTGGAAATGCACACCATGGCATCGGCACAATGGCCGTTGACCATGTATTCCACGCTGTCCGCAATGATTTCGCGACTGGGCAACGAATACAACATGCCGTCATGGCCCATGGCAATGCCATCATCAATGGCGATGGTATTGAATTCCTTGGCCACACCGCCATGCTTTTCAATTTCGCGCGCAACCAATTGGCCCATATCTTTCAAATGAACATGGCCCGGCACAAATTGCGTGAACGAATTCACCACGGCAATGATGGGCTTACCAAAATCATCGTCTTTCATGCCCGTGGCGCGCCATAAACCGCGGGCTCCCGCCATGTTGCGGCCGTGAGTCGATGTGCGTGAAAGATATGGAGGCATTGAGATATTCCTTAATTTGAAAACAAGACTTTAGGGATTGAAGTATAGCATAAATGCAAGCGTATCTGAGAGCAATTCACAATCGCTCTACGCACAACAGATGCTTTAGTCCATGTGGCCAATTTTGTCATTTAAAGACCGAAAAGCCTTAAGCATCACATCAAATTGCTCGTCCCCGGCCAACGCAGCGTCCTCGCTCAAAGATAACGCGACAGATTGATGAAATTGGGCGTGAGCTATTTTGGCAGCTTCAAATTCGGCGACGCCCGCAAACAGGTTTTGCCCTTCTCCATGGAACCAATGGCCAATCGCACACAAGTCATCTTTGTGTGTATCTAAGATCATTTGTTCGGTGACGCCGTTTTTTATCTCGTTGAGGAGATTGTTCCGCCACGCGAAATGAGCTTTGACCAGTTCGTGAAATTTCATAACCATGAAAGAAAAATAACAACATCAAATAATTATGCAAATTATTCTTTTCCGGCCGCTGCTCAGGATCATTGTTTTGACCCTATCGGCGTTTTGAACCTATCGGCGCAACAGTCCCGGCAAACTGTTTTTGGGGTTAACAGGGTCTTCTTCTTGCGTTAAGGGCTTATACCCTTTGGGATTGCTGCGAAAGGTTTCCAAGGTTTGCGCCGCATGTTGGTAATCCCAAAACGATACGGCAACGCCCCCGTTCCAGGTCACCGCAAAAGGACGCCCCGGATATTTTTTCAGCAACGTCAATACGCCCATCAAGGCTTGGGTGTTGGGATAATCATTTCGTTTCACATAAGGTGATAAAATGGTGCGCGCATCTTTGCGAAAAATCAGCCACGACATCATTTGAACCTTGTCCAGCTGGGCATAGCCTTCCATTTCTTGCCAGGCGATTTGCGGGGTGTCGGAACTGACGCCTTGGATCACCACATAAGCTGGATCGCGGGCGTCAATGAACACCTCCACCAATTCACCGGCAAAAGCCGCACGGGTAGACAAAACAGTTAAAAAGATAGCAACACAGAAACTGTGCAGTCCGCGGGCCATATTTTCCCTTCAAATGAAGACTTTACTCACCATAATAGGAGAACGTTAAAACGGCAAAGCAAAACAAAGTTGGGGTTGATTTTGTGTTTCTTAACGCCTCTGGGTGTTTACTAGTTTTATGTGAGGACAAACAATGGCTACACCTATGGACAATGACAATCCTTCCCCCGAAGACCACGCCGATTTCATTATGCAGCGCTTGGAACAGTTCATTCGCGACGGCCGCACCGTATCGGAAGGCATGAACCTGCAAAAATGGCAGGAAATGGCCAAAATCGAAATCGCCAACGCCATCGTGCAATCAAAAACAGATGTGCAAAAAGACGATGTGGTCACCAAACGCCTGCTGTTTACGTTTGGCGCCTCGTTCACAACTATTGGGTTTTGGGGCGGACTTTGGGCTTATGAACAACTGCATTACATCGCCGCCGCTTTTCTGTGCGGAGCCGCAGGATTGTTGATGATTGGCGTGGCCGTGGAATGGCGTTTTCGTAAGTTTTGGAAACGCCGCCAAATCAACACCCGCCAAAAAGCCCTGCGCAACTGCCAAGATATAACCCGGCGCATCAAAAAAATGGAAGTTGAGTTGGAAAAGGAAGAAAAGAAACTCAAAAAAGCCCTTAAATCAAGTAAAAAAAAGAATGATAGAACACCTGTACCTATGGGAAAAACAGGCTAATATAGGGGCTGATTTCACAGGGGGCTCATTTACATGGCTGGTTTTTTCGACGTTCTTATTTCCCATAGCAATAAAAACAAATCCCGCGCAGAACAGTTTTCGGTCTTAAAAGCGACCATGGCGGGTGCCGCTTTGATTTCCATGGCCGACAATGACCTTAAACGGGGCGAAAGTTATGCCACGCAAAAGCTCATCCAAAAAGTCACCGGCGCAAAACTTTACCGCGAAGAAGATGGCATGAGTTTGTTTGAAGACTATATCAAAAAACTGCAAAATGACCCAGATTCCGCCACTCAAGAAATCTTAAGCGATATCGTCGCCGTAAAAGACAGCCCCGAAGACGCCAAAATGGTGATCGTGCTGTGCAAAACCATCAGCAGTGCAGACCGCGACATCTGCCCCGAAGAGCTCGCCTGTCTGGAACAAATCTGTGGATTGTTAGAACTGGACTGCGACGCCATCAAGGCCATAAAAGTGCCTGATTTCTAGAAGAAACTCTGCTGAACAAGCCGATATTCGCTAATATTTTCCGCCTAAAACCTTGGAGATAAACATGGAACTCGCTGGATTCGCTGGATTCGCCCTCGTTGTATTGCTTTTTGCCCTGACCATGGTGTTCATGGGTGTGAAAATTGTCCCCCAGGGGTCTGAATTCACCGTGGAACGCTTTGGCCGCTATACCAAAACTCTAAAACCCGGACTGCACATCATTATTCCGATGATGGATGCCATTGGCGCGAAAATGAACGTAATGGAACAGGTGCTTGACGTGCCATCCCAAGACGTCATCACCAAGGATAACGCCATGGTCAAGGCCGATGGCGTGGTGTTTTTCCAAGTTCTGGATTCCGCCGCCGCGGCTTATGAAGTAAATGACCTGATCAAGGCTATTTTAAACCTGACCATGACCAATTTGCGGACCGTGATGGGGTCTATGGATTTGGACGAATTGTTATCCCAACGCGATAACATCAATGCAAAACTGTTGAACGTGGTTGATGAAGCCACCACCCCGTGGGGCATAAAAGTCACGCGGATTGAAATCAAGGATATTTCGCCACCCCGAGATTTGGTGGATGCCATGGCGCGCCAAATGAAGGCCGAACGCGAAAAACGCGCGCTGATTTTGGAATCCGAAGGCACCAGACAGGCTGAAATCTTGCGCGCCGAAGGCGAAAAACAAGCGACCATCTTAGAAGCCGAAGGCCGCCGCGAAGCCGCTTTTAAAGACGCCGAAGCCCGCGAACGCGAAGCCGAAGCCGAGGCCAAAGCGACCACAATGGTGTCCGACGCCATTGCCAATGGTGATGTACAGGCCATCAACTACTTTGTTGCCCAAAAATACGTCGAAGCCCTGAAAGACATCGCCACATCGCGCAATCAAAAGGTCCTGTTCATGCCCATGGAAGCCACGGGCATCTTAAGTTCGCTTGCGGGCATCGCCGAAATTGGCAAAGGCGCGTTTGGCAATGCGGACAAATCGGGCGGAGGTGGCGGCAGTGTCCCCCCTTCTCGCTAGTTTTTCGACCGTCATTTTTGCACAGCCATTAACACCACAAGGAACCGATATGGGCTTTATTGATGAAATTACGTTTTGGCACTGGCTGATCGCCGGGGTCGTCTTCATCATCTTGGAAATGCTGCTTCCGGGCGTGGTGTTTTTGTGGTTGAGCATCGCCGCCCTGATCACCGGTTTTGTGGCTTACTTAAGCCCCGACATCAGCCTGCAATGGCTAACCATCTTGTTTTCGGGATTGTCGCTGGTCAGTGTCGTCGCCGGACGCACGATTTTAAAACGCAGCCCGATTGAGACCGACCACCCCACCCTCAACCAACGCGGCCACCAATACATCGGCCGAACCTTCACGCTTTCAGAGCCCATCGTTGATGGATTCGGCAAAATAACCGTCGATGACACCACCTGGAAAGTATCGGGCGAAGACATGAATGAAGGCATAAGCGTTGAAGTGGTTGGCATTGAAGGCACTGTTTTTAAGGTCGTCAAAAAAGGCGCCTAAGCGTATTTTATTTCCAAAACGATTGAATACATTCATGTGTTATTAAGGCGGCTTCGCTTATTTAAAGGCTAGACTTGACATGCGCGTCAGGACTCAATAAAAACGCCCTCCTTGAAGTCCCTATCCGAAAAGCCTCCCACCGTGAACACCTCCCAAATTCGTAAAGCAGGCCGTGGCCTGCGCCTAGTGCTGATCGCCAGCCTAAGCCTGTCCCTGTCGGGCTGCATCGTCGCCGTGCCCACAGCGTTCAAATTCATCTCCATCGCCGCCGACGGTTTCAGCCTGCTCGCCACCGGAAAAACCACCACCGACCACGCAATTTCCCAAGTCACAGGCAAAGACTGCGCCATGAGCCGAGCGTTGAAAAGCGAAGACGTGTGTACGGACAATGAGGTTGGTGTTGAATTAGAGGGTGAGAAGTTGGCTGAAGAGACCTCTTTAGCAACGAAGGTAAAACCAAAAGTCCTCCCGTAAATATCCCCAAACCGTATACACCACCACACCTCCCCACGGCCGTCATTCCCGCGTCCCACCGACGTCATTCCCGCCTCCCACCGACGTCATTCCCGCCTCCC
>NVTL01000043.1 GCA_002401565.1 Rhodospirillaceae bacterium | reverse complement strand
AGCCAGAAAAAATATTCTGTCATTTTACCGTAACCGTGTCTTTGGTCAGGGAAAGTAAAATAATCAAAGCGTTTATTGGCTTTAATCAAGGCATTTGCCATGCGGATCGTTATACCCGGATTGACATTATTATCTATATCGCCCGTTGTTAAAAGGAGATGGCCTTTTAAATTTTTAGCCAAGGTCGAAAAACCAGCGGTGCGCGTGATGTGTTGTTCGTCCATGTAAAGTGCGCGGTTGACCTCGATCTGCAAAGCATGGCCTGAACCTGAACCTTGCCCATAATTGCGGGTCGTAAAGCCCCCGGCATAGGGCGTATTCAGCACAACATTATAGCCCATATCTTCTAATGTTGTTTGTACGAATGCAGTGATTTCGGCAGCGCACGATGTGCCGTGGACATCGCCCAAAACCATATCCACGCGGTTGTTGCCTGAATCAAAATCCATGGGCCCGCCAATGGACGGCATGGAATGACAATCAATCAATAAATAGGAGCCAAATTGGGCGTGCGTATCATCTAACAATGATTTCAGCGCCGCATGATAAGGTTTGTAACACGTCTTGATCCGCTGTTCGGCTTCTTTAAACTCAAGCGTGCCTTTATAAATTTCGGCACCGTCGGTGACCACTTTCGCCACCGTTCCCAGCCCAGCGCGTACGCGGGGGCTTGATGTATTTACCCAATCGGGCAAGTCATCTGAAAACATGCCGGGGTCCAATTCCCATGGTTCCCGGTTGGGGTCGACATAAGCACGGGGAAAGTGAGCCCGCAAAAAAGGTGCCCCATACTGCGGAGCGCGCTCGTATAACTGATCAACAAATGCATCTTCTGATCGGCGCAAAGCAACCGAATCGAGCTGGCTGGCCGCCGCAAAAGAAGCCGGATAGTTGCACCCACTGTGCGGGGAAGCAAAAACCACAGGTGTGGTTTGCTGGTCCGGCATCGAGACGTCAAAAGGCACATCATTATTTTCAGGTGATCCTGCTGATATTATTGCAGATTCTGATTTTGACCGTGCGCTCATGAAAGCCCCAAATGTGTTTATTCTCTTAGGTGTTAACGCGACAAGATGATGCTTGCAACGATAAACTGGATAAATCCGTGATTGAGGGCTTGCCAAGCTCCTCTGAAAAGACTAAAAAACCGCACCCGTCACACATTGACGATACCCAATAGGGCGCGTAGCTCAGCGGGAGAGCACCTCGTTGACATCGAGGGGGTCACTGGTTCAATCCCAGTCGTGCCCACCATGTTAAGGCCTTGGGAAACCAAGGCCTTTTCTGTTTTCTGGAGTTTCTTTATTTTTGGATAGATTGCAAATTTGCAATGTATTTAGAGATTTTGCAACGTTTCGTAGATATTCTGGGTTAAATTTCCGGTACACACGCTTTACGGTTTTCATGTCTGTTCCCGTCAAATCCGAAATCTGATCTTCCGTTATCATGTCTTCTGCAAGCCACGAAATGACAGAGTGCTTTAAAACATGCGGTGAAGCCCAAGATAATTCCGCTCGAACTGCCGCTCGTGCAAATGCTTTCTTGATGGATTTGCACGGCTTGCCCATATACTCGACGACGTATGGTGTTTGTGCGAATTTCTTTGCGTCTTTTAAGGCCGTAACGACCCAAGGCTCAATAGGTACGGATGCACGTTTTTTATTCGTCACGGGTATGTCTGGATCATTGAAGTCTAAGAACCCACGATCTAGATCTACCCGATCCCAAGTTAAGCCCAAAATTGCTCCGGCTCTGTGTCCTGTCGTTGTGGCGATAACCATAAAGACCCTCATGTGTTGGGACTTCATTTCTGCATAGATGCGTTGCGCTTGATTTCGCGTTAAAAATTTCTCGCGGGGTGCGCGTGGCTTTGGAACGACCAGTACCTTTGTATCAAATCCACCAAGCCTAAAAGCAGAACGTAACTCTAAAATTTCTTCTCGAAAAGCAGCCGGAACGTGTTTGCGCTCGTCTTCATATTGTTTGTAAAGTGGTATTGATAGTTCGTTGGGACGCAAGCGTCCAAATTTTTTGTGTAATGGGGTATGGAAATACCCAGTGTCTTTTTCTCTCGCCTTTCCTTTGACCGCAATTAACCGCAAATCCAACAATTGTGAGATTGTCGGGTCGTTGGGTGGAGCATCCTTTCGCGCCATATACCGGGCTAAGCAGTTTTCAGCATCCAACCTATTCGTAAGTCCTGTTGACGTTCGCTTTTTTCCGTCACGGATATAAAACACGTCTGTTCCGGGGACTTCCTCAAGTCTTGGGGGGAGCTTTGAGCGTGACAATSCRKMTSCCWWWSGWTKTTATACAGGTTGTTGATATATTACGCATAAGCTCCGTCTTGATGTTTCATCGGATAAGGTTTGATACGGGCTATGGTCTTTCCAGATTCACGGCGCGTTTCCATTATGTCATAGGTGTTTTGTAAGCGTAGCCAGTAACCTTCAGACAGCCCAAAATAACGTGCCAGACGCAAATCAGTATCTGCTGAAATACCACGACGACCACGCACAACTTCATTGATACGATTTGATGGCACATCAATGGCCTTCGCCAAAGCATTTTGAGACAATCCAAGTTCTTTCAAAAATTCTTCGTGTAGAATTTCCCCTGGATGTGGATTTTTTAATTTCTGCGTCATATCACCCTCCTTGGGGTAACTCCATTAATGATAATCAACGATCTCAATATCCTGTATTTCTATATCTTTCCAAACAAAACAAATGCGCCATTGGTTGTTAATACGGATGCTCATCTGTCCCATGCGATTCCCTTTCAACGATTCTAATCTGTTTCCTCGCGGATTTTTCAAGTCGTCCAGATTTTGCGAAGCATCTAGCTGACGCAATTTGCGTAGAGCCCTGTCTTGAATATCGCCAGGAAAAGATTTGGATTTAAAACCATTCCAAATTTTTTCTGTTTCTTTGCATTTGAATGATTTAATCATTCTTATACAACGAGTATAGCAGTTGTATGCTATCCGTACAACAGTGATGCACGGAATTGTTTGCTGTCTTTGTCAATTTTTACGATCACCCTTCATTCGTCGTTAAATTACGTATTGTCTAACATCCGATCTATTCGCAAGTCTTGTAGGAGCTCGTTTTCTTTTATCATGGATATACAACGCGTTTGTTCCGGGTGCTTCTCTAATTCTTGATGAGAGCTTTGGACGCGACATTGCGTGTGTCTTTCGATGTATCTGTTTAATTCAATATCAGTCACACGCATGGCGCAACCGGGTCTTTGAATGTATTCTAGTTCACCATTTTTGCAATATCGCCGAGCCGTTTCGTAGTGAATTGCCAAGGTTTCTGCGACTTCATGAAGGGTTAAAAGTTTCACTTTTCTAACTCCATTTTTGTAAAGTTTATATTAAGCAATTTGGTTCCTTTGCCCAAGACATTTCCCTTAGCAAAAAGCCAATGAATCAAATTCAAAACAATTCAGCTCAAAACGTATTTCTCCTCGGCTTAAGGAAAAAAGAGCCGTTATTCGTTTGGCTCAAAGAGCCTGTTTATCAACTTTACTATTCCACATCACCTACACTTGTAGTAAGATGATTATTGAAACATACACAAAGTCAATATCGTTGTAAAGTGTTTATTTTATGAATTCTAAATTAAATCGAAAAGACTTAAAACAAGCCTGCATATTCTTTGGCGGCATTCGGGGGCTCTCTCGATTAACCGACATCAATGCGGGCAATATCAGCAAGTGGTTCAATGGACAGCCAACGCTATCTGATGAAAAACTCTCAATTTTATTAAAGGAATTGGGGTTTCAAGATGGCACGGTTGATGAAGACCGCGTTCATTCATGGGTTCTGAAAAAGGTGATCAATGCCAACTTGCGGGCCACTGACCTTACGCCAGCCCTTAAACTCTATTTTCCAAAGGGCGCAAAGATTGCCAAAGCCCCTTGGGCCGTTGCTGGACTTAAATCCTTAAAACGCACGATTACGGGCAATGCTCCGCCTCCTGCTGTTTACGCCATTACGGATGGGAAGACTCGCGTAGTTCTGCATCTGACGGCAAATCTCATCTTGCACAAAGGAAATATCAAGTCACATTTAAATTGGCGGGATGGAGTTGAAGAAAAATCTATTTTGGATATTGCAGAGGATAATCAAACATGGATCAAAAATGTCCCATCAATTCAAGAATTCGATGCCGTGTGGAATAACGCGAAAACGACTCTGTCACTTGATGATATAAATACAGCCATTCAAAATGAAGGCATAACTTTTGAAGAAGCCATCAAAAGAATTAGGCGAGATTAGACGGTAAAAATTCAGTCACACCTTTTGCCTTAATTTAAAACCCCCTCATAACCTGAAGGTCGTAGGTTCAAATCCTACTCCCGCAACCACTTAAAGCCCGTAACTTCAATAAGTTACGGGCTTTTTGATTCTTGGTCAATTCCTCAAATTTAGGGTTCGGAATTCAGTCGGAATTTTTGAGATGATAACATTTGCCCCCACCCGCCTTACCTTTTTTTCGGTCTAAATTTTCGCACATTTCCCTCTATTTCTCCCTCAACTTTTCCGGGGCGAGAAAGTTTCAGAAATTTAGGGTGGGTATTCACGCAAAAATACAATTTATTTGTTATTTGTGATGTATTTAGACACGCGAAAACATCCTCTTGAAAGAAGTTTTATTCTTTTGGTTTTTCGATAGAGGGATTTTTCAGGTTGGAGCTAAGGCTTCCCAAGCTTTGAAGAAGATTTTCTGATACGGGCAGGCATCAGGCATGGATATTTTTATACGTCGCACCAATGTTGTGATCCTAGCCCCAATTTTCAGGAGTTTCTGACGAATGGTATCTGGGACTGCTTTGGCAAGGTCGGTATTTTGCAAGGCAAGCAACCGCATTTGAGTGATGAGGAAGTATGCAAATCCAGCTAGAATCAACCGGAGTTGGTTGGCATTGTATTCATGAGAACTGGCGCGGTCTCCAAATAGATCAAGTTGGCAGTCTTTTATACGGTTTTCCATGTCGCCGCGTGGGCAGTAGATGCTCCTGGAAACGATGTTTCCGAAAGCGCACTAAGGTGTGTTTTCATAAATTACACGAGGTAACAGGTCTTTTCCTGTGTCGTTTCTCTTTTTCATTTCTTGAGTTAACCGCGAATTTTGGTGACGGAGGAATTAGGTGGCGTATCCTGGGTGTTATTGATGCATCCATAAATTCCAAGAAAGGAAAGATAACTTTGTTCAATCCGCCCAAGTGTGGACGCCGCTGCTAATGGTATTAGAGCATGACCATGTTTTTGTTTTTGGAGTGGCCGCCAACTTGAGCAGGGGATCGTGCCTCAACGTGTCATGATCGTTCAGGTCTTCATAACCAAGCGCAATTCCTGTAATTCTCTGTGCCAACAAATCAGACAACGAGTGCTGAACCCGAGTCTGTTCTCTGTGATCATCAAAACATTCGCCAGACGAGGAAATAGTTTCAGCTTGCTAACAGTTTTCCTCAACAACAAAGCCCCAGCATCGGAGGTGATTTCTCCACCGTCAAAAGCGACTAAAACAGACCGTGGCCCAAAGTTTAAGAACTGCATATGCAAAAAACACCCTGTAAAAATTCAAATGTCATGCATGAAGTATAACTCTTTGTTATCACTCGGTTAATCTAAATCATGGCAAATTCTGGTGATGGATATGGGTTAGACATCTTCGATTGTAATGCATGGTTTCTTGCTACACCGCATCGACTATTGGTAGAGTTTCATTTTCGATATCGATTCGTTAGGCTCTTTTATGCTCAAGCTTTCAATCCCACGAGATGTGATTTCTGAATTGGCACAAGAGGAGACACGCCTTAAAGGCTTGCAGGCACTTTGCTATGCATTGCCCGATGATGCGCTTGCCGCTCTTGGTGCCGTAATGGCGATAGGGCGTGAAATAAATAGTTTTCCTGAGACGGAAATTCAAGATTATGAGTTTTTTGCAGAACAAGATAAATGTCAGTTTCAGTTAGAGAAAGAGCCTTATGAAACGCGCTGGATCATCGCCCAAAATGAAGGGGGAATGGCCAGGTACTTGTTGGAGGGCTTGCGAGTAGCTGATGAACTCGGAGTCGAGTTTATAGATAGCAAAGAATATTGGTCTAATGTATCTCGAGAACAGATCAAAAATGATCGTGTCACTGTGTCACGGAAACCAAGACAAACACCAAGAATAACGAAAAATGCTGAAAAATCAGCTGTTCCAAAAGCATTTACATACCATGCCAAGGTGAAGCCTACGGGAGAACAAGAAGAAATATTGGAAGCTGTTCGCAGTGCATCAGAGGATGATATTTTAAAGGCCGAGGCCTTTGCAGGAACAGGGAAAACTACGCTTTGCCAATTTGTTGGTGAAATGGATGTGAACAAACAAAAAGTATACCTAGCCTTTAACAAAGTGATGATGCAGCAGGCTAGCCAAAGATTGAAACATCTTATGGAATGCAAAACGACGGATGGTCTCGCATATAAACACGTTAAGCCTTGGGAGATTTGGGGAGAAGAAAGAACGGCCTTTGGGCAACAGATGCCGTGGACAGATCTTGCCGATCGTCTTGGTCTTCCCTCTAACTTTGAAGGGTATAAGCGGGGGGCATTAATTCGCCAAGTCTATCAAACTGTTCTTAATTATTGTTATACAGACGACAAGGTTTTTGAAGGAAAGCATGTCGAAATTTTAGACCTCTCAGCGGGGTGTGAGGCGGACATGCTTCATTGGGCGCAAGACTTATGGGCAAGGATGCTTTCTAAAGATGAGAAAATCCCAGTACTGCCGCCTCAAGTGATGAAGTTTTGGGATTTACAGGGTGGGACGATACCGTACGAACAAGTTCTGTTTGACGAGGCACAAGATGCAAATGCAGCCTTTATGTCCATCCTGAAACGCTCAGAAAGCAAAAGGATTTTAATTGGGGACCATCATCAACAACTTTACGAGTGGCGGGGTGCGGTTGATGCCATGAGTAAATTGGATGGTGCGGCGTACCCATTAACACAGTCGTGGCGGTTTGGTCCTGAAATTGCAAATTATGCGAATAAAGTTTTGTCTCATAAGAGCACACCTCCAGATCAGCAAATACTTGGGAATATGGGCGTTAAAAGCAGCGTGAGCGTTTATGCGCACGATGGTGAGTTGCCCGAGTGGCCTGTAACGATCTTATCTCGAACCAATGTGCAGGTTTTCTATAGAGCCGTTGAAATTTCTGAAAATGGTCACAAGCTACATGTGGTAGGTGATATCAAGGATTTGGATTGGTTGCTTCGGGACGCGTTGAAATTATACCAAGGTTTTCCAGAACACGTTCATCATCGACAACTAAGTCGTTTTAGAAGTTGGGATTCATTCGTTGATGAACAGGAAATGACTTCTGACCCTGAATTAAAGCGTATTCGTAAAATTATAGAAGATCGTCATGACGTGTTGGAAAAGCAGTTAGAGGTGCTTCATCGCTATCATGAAAAAGACCCAGAACGGGCTCCACTTATATTGTCGACCACGCACCGCGTTAAGGGTCGTGAATGGGAACGCGTGATGCTTCTTGATGATTTTGCAAGTCCAGAAGAACTGAAAGACTACCCTGATCATGTTCGGGATGCCGAATTGAATATCCTTTATGTAGCGGCAACCCGGGCTGTACGCGAATTACATATCCCTTCGTCACTGCGTTACGGGTTGTGATTTCTTGATAAGGTTTTGATCTGTTTGGTTCTGAATATTGCTATCATTACCTATGTTTGAAAACTGGAAACGGGCAAATTGAGTTGGGCAACGTAATGAAATAAACGTGCAACGGCTTTAATCAGGAGGGTGTCAGACTAACTGTGTAATCGCCCATGAGAAATAAATGCCACCAACTATACTCCAAACAGCACCCAAAGCGAAGCCGCGCAAGCGCTATGATACCCTAGCTAATCTGGCTATCTCAATATCATATTGATATTTTGAAACCGAGCCAGTTTGTATCTTTTCAACAAGTTCATTAATTGCAGGTAATGGAACCAAAAACCATTCCCTTGGGCGAACTGGGTTTCCAAAACGATTTTCTATTTCTATGTCCAATTGGGCCGCTGTAAAAAATTTATGGATGAGGTTTTCTAGTTTGTGAAGATATTGTAAAACTCATACTATCGACAACCTCAACATCCGCCAACAAAAAGGTTGGATTTACTTTTGCATTCTCAATTTTTTTTACACCCCCACCTGTAACCCCAACTTTATGGAGCACATCTCTGTTCTCTTTAACCACGGGGTGATCCGATTTACTTCTCAAAACATATACTGTGGCAAGGTCTTCATCATCATACTCGCTAGAAAATAATGGGCCTGCGTTAGGCTCAGATATAAGTATGGACTTGTCTGAAAAAAGTGGACAGCACCTTCGAGATTAATCAACGTTATCTTGGAGGATTAAATGACACGCAAGCGAGTATTATACTCTCCATTGGGAGCTATTACCGCCATAGCAAACCCAAGGAAGAAATCCGATTGGTGTAATGGTTTTCGAAACAATCACATCACTGAAACGAAAAAAATCATGAGGTCAAGGCATGATGGCTTTCTATTAGGTCAAGATTGACCTAATCTTTGTAGATTCTGGCATTAATCGAGGTGTCTTGAGTACTGTGTATTGTTCGAAAGGAAATAGTATGGACATTCAAATCTGGCTGGCCTTTGTTGTAGCATCTACGGCCCTTTTGCTAATCCCCGGACCGACGGTGCTAATGGTGCTCAGTTATGCTGTGAGTCAAGGCCGTAGTGTCGCCTTGGCGACTGTTAGTGGTGTTGCTTTAGGAGACTTCATCGCCATGACGGCATCACTGGCTGGACTGGGGGCGTTGGTTTTGGCATCGGCAACGCTATTTACAATAATCAAGTGGATTGGTGCGCTTTATCTGATCTATATGGGGGTCAAGCTTTTTCGGAGTGCTTCGACGGCAACGTTGGGGGAATTGACCAAGGGCGATGCACTGCCTAAGAGAGGGGTTTTCAGTCATGCTGCGGTTGTGACGGCTTTGAATCCCAAGTCTATCATTTTCTTTATCGCGTTTGTGCCGCAGTTCATGCGCTCTGATGCACCACTTCTTCCGCAGTTTACGATACTTGTGACGACGTTTGTGGGGCTGGCAGCAATCAATGCGTTGGCATATGCGCTGTTAGCGGACAAACTGCGGCAAAAAATCGCAGGGCCATCCGTAATCACATGGTTAACGCGATTAGG
This sequence comes from Rhodospirillaceae bacterium, assembly GCA_002401565.1. Classification (GTDB taxonomy): domain Bacteria; phylum Pseudomonadota; class Alphaproteobacteria; order Rhodospirillales; family Magnetovibrionaceae; genus JANLGW01. The sequence continues at coordinate 18,998 of NVTL01000043.1, read as the reverse complement.
CGGTGGCGCACTCATTTCTATGGGTATTGCAGCAGCAGCCTATCGGCGTGTGACCAACTAATCCAGATGACTACTTCTAGCTGATAGCGGACCTTATCAATGGAACTACGTTACGGCCCGCTTCGGGCGGTGACCTCTTCTTAATCAAGGCACCGTGCATACGACTGGGCAAGGCACTTGCGGAGAATTCTGCGAAAGCCCGTGAGAACGTCGCTTCACCTGGCAGGGCACCCAATCGTGTCCATCCACATAAACGGCGCAGGCTCTGGTCTACGCCGAGACGTTCAATCAGCATATCCGTTTGAGGAATATTAAACGCTGCCTTGGCCAGAAAAGACCGAGCCAATACGGCACGATCTTTAAGCGGATATCCGACAATGCCGTGGTCATGACGCACAAACGTTTCCACACGCACAAACTCAAGCACCGTTATAAATTTCTTGTGTCGATCACCCAATGGCCCAAGCTCTTTTTCAAGCCAGGGGGAAAGTTGACCTTGCAAAGTCAGCCCGTAATTTGATAGCATGTGATAAGAGACATTTCCTGACCTTTGCGGTTGTTCTTTTGCAAACAGATTATACGGGAAATGGGCCGGAAATGCCTCTAAAATTAGCCATTAAAACGGATTAATTCGGCCATTCGCAGAGTTTTGCAAGTGGCTCCCTTATGAAACGATTGTGATTTGCATGATGATACGATATTCAATTGGTAGCAATAGATATGAAGTTCATTTGAAAAATTTCAGCTAGTCAAAAGGGGATGGACAATTGATCGAAATTTCCTGGCACTTTTTTATTTTAGCCTCCTTATTGATTATCATTACGCCGGGGCAGGATATGATTTTGGTCATGTCGCGCTCTATTGCGCAGGGTTCGAGTGCCGGAATCGCCACCGCCGCCGGGGTCAGCGTCGGGCTCATGGGCCATACGATTCTGGCGACCCTCGGGCTGGGCGCCGTTTTGCGCACCTCGGAACTTTCATTTTTGATTCTGAAAATGGTTGGCGCCACTTATCTGCTCTATCTCGGTATTCAACTTTTGCGGACAAAGGATGTGCAACTTGGATTCCAGAATTCTCAGCATAAATCACTCCGGCGGTTATTTACAGAAGGAGCCCTCTCCAATCTGTCCAACCCGAAAGTCGCCCTTTTCTATTTCGCATTTCTTCCGCAATTTTTGCTAGATGGTAATGATAACACGACCCTTTCTCTGTTCACCCTAGGATCCTTATTCGCCACACTGACATTTTTGATCAAGGGGCCAATTGGTTATTTTTCTGGCTCCCTCTCCACTTGGATTCACACTCACCCCATAGTCCTCACATGGATCCACCGCATCTCCGGCGTCATCCTGGTTGGACTAGGAATCAAACTCTTTCTAGACGAGCGGGGTTAACCAGCTTAAGTACTCTTCAGAACGAACAACTCATACTGAGATAAGGTTTCGTAATGGGGGTTAAGTGGAGGTTGACCACTGCTAAGCTATTGCGTTAACCAAGTTATTTTCTAATACTTGTGAGGTAAAATAATTTTTGATTTAAGCTGTATTTAACAGTTTATGCGGATAGGCGCTATTTCCAAATCGGTAGTCCCGAACCCGGCAGACCAAGTTCGTTCCACATATCACTGACCTTATCGACCACATCCTGATCCATACGGATTTTTTTACCCCATTCCCGTTTAGTTTCCGGGCCGATTTTTGTTGTGGCATCAATACCCATTTTCGAGCCCAATCCTGAATCGGGTGATGCAAAGTCTAAATAATCAATGGGCGTATTTTCAATGATGGTCACATCACGAGCCGGGTCCACATTGGTCGACATGGCCCAAATCACATCCTTCCAATCACGAGCATTGATGTCTTCATCAACAATAATAACGAATTTGGTATAGGTGAATTGACGTAAATACGACCACACACCTAACATGATGCGTTTGGCATGGCCGGGATAAGATTTTTTCATCGACACCACGGCAACGCGGTACGAGCAGGCTTCGGGTGGCAACCAGAAGTCCCGGACTTCGGGGAATTGTTGGGTGAACAGTGGTATAAAGACATCATTTAAGGCTTCGCCCAAAACGCTGGGTTCATCGGGGGGACGCCCTGTATAAGTGCTGAGGTATATGGGTTTTTTGCGCATGGTGATGGCGCTGACCGTAAACACAGGAAAGGCCTCGGCGCTATTATAATAGCCCGTGTGATCGCCATAGGGGCCTTCGTCCCCTTTTTCAGATAAGCTGACGTGTCCTTCCAAAATAATTTCAGCGGTGGCGGGAACTTTTAAGGGTACCGTTTTACAGTCCACAAGTTCGACCTTTTCACCGCGCAAAAGTCCGGCAAATTGATATTCCGATAATGTGTCTGGAACAGGTGTTATAGCCGCCAAGATGGTTCCAGGATCAGCACCAATGGCCACGGCTAATGGCATCGGGACGGTACGATGCTCTTTCCAACGCAAAAAATGCTGAGCCCCGCCACGATGATGAAGCCAGTGCATCAAGGTGGTGTTTTTGCCCGTTACCTGCATGCGGTAAATGCCTAAATTCGGCACGTCACGCTTATCATTTTTTGCATCGGGGCCTTCTGTGATAACCAATGGCCATGTGATCAGGGGGGCGGGTTCTCCTGGCCAACAACCTTGAATGGGGAATTTTGACAAATCAATATCATCGCCCGTCAACACCACCTCTTGGCAGGGTGCCGATTTAACGGTTTTAGGCTTCATAGCCATGATCTTTTTAAGCAACGGCGCCATTTCAAGCACCTCTCGCCAGCCGCCGGGAGGTTCTGGCTGACGCAAAAAGGCAAGTGTTTCTCCGACTTCGCGCAGCTCTGAAGGTTTGCGCCCCATCCCTTGGGCTACACGTTTAACGGTACCAAATAAATTTACCAACACAGGGATGCCATAGGGTTCCCCATTCTCATAAACAGGGTTTTCAAACAATACTACAGGTCCGCCTTCGGCCATCAAACGTGTCTGAATTTCCGTCATTTCTAAATGTGGGGAAATGGCTTTGGATACACGCACAAGCTCTCCCGCACGCTCCAACTCTTCTATGAAGTCCCTCAGTGACCTATAGGCCATAATTATTATTCCCTTCCTAAAATGAGACGTCCTGCCATTGCTATAAAGACGCTAGCTAACAAAGTTTTTTGAAGTTTTACAACGGAATGATGTCTTGGCAATCGTCGTGCGAAGTGGTTAGCGGCAAATGCGTAGATCGTATCGAAACTCAAACCGAGAAAAACAAGGATCAGCCCAAGTATCAAAAATTGAGGTAATATGGCGCCGTTTTCTGGAGAAACGAATTGGGGTAGAAAGAACGCGCAAAACATCAAGGCCTTGGGATTAAGCAAATTGGTTAAAAACCCACTCATGACTGCAGATCGACTTGATGCATTTTCATTTAAACCTGTAACTCTTACGTTACTTCTTATGACCTTCCAAGCTAGCCAGACAAGATACGCTGCTCCAGCCCAACGCAATACTTCGAAAAGAATCGGATGTGTCGCCAGAATGGCGGCTAATCCAAGTCCCGACATTGCGACGTGCAAAAAGCGCGCACCAGCAATGCCTATCGCCGTTAGCAAGCTTGTCCTAATACCACGACTGACTGAGGTTGCCATTACCAGCGCCATATCCGGTCCTGGTAGGACATAGAATGTAATTAGCGTGATAAAATATAAAGACAAGAGCGACAAAGAAATCATGGATACCTCCTACAAGGTGAGTGTGAATACATTTGACTTTTTTCTATTTTTTTACCCGTTTATTAGAAGCGATCAGCCAAATTGAAATGCAGATTCTACGGCTCCCATAACGTGATCCTCAAGTGTTTTGTGACCAATATCGGTTCCGGCGGCTCCAGCAACAACAAGTAATGGAATTAGATGTTCTTCCCTTGGGTGAGCTGATAGCGCACCGGGGGCACCTGCCCACTTAGACAGCATTCTATTTCGTACCTCGGGATCGGTATTGCATACCGCATCACTGAGCCAAGCATCAAACTCCTGACCGGCAACCTTTCCTCTGTCATTATTGTGCATAGCTCGCATCAAAACGCTCATATTGTGATAGGTGTTGCCACTGCCCATAATCAACACGCCTTCATCGCGCAAGGGTCGCAGGGCTTTCCCCATTGCGATATGGAAATCGGGGTCAAGATCAGAGCACAAAGAAAGTTGAATAACTGGAATATCGGCTTTCGGATAAGCTACTTTCAAAGGAATGAAAACACCGTGGTCATAACCACGCATTGGGTCCATATTGGTGGGTATATTAGCCGTCTCCAATAGTTCAACGACTCGCATTGCAATGTCTGGGTTACCAAGTGCTGGATAGGTTAGCTCATAAGTGTGAGCAGGAAATCCACCATAATCAAATAGCAAGCTGGGTGCTGGGTTTGTTTGAACTGTAGCGATGGCTTCCTCCCAATGTCCGGAAAGAACCAGTATTGCTTTTGGTCTTTCCCCAATAGCATTGGGGAGCCCTCGCAGGTGCGCGGCTTGTTTGTCCCAGGTATCAGGTGGATTCCAGTCCATAAAGAAACATGGTCCCCCGCCATGGGGAATAAATACAGTCGGCATTGTCTTCATTTTTTTCTCCATAAATATAAAGCGAGGATTTAAGAGACCTATCGGCAAATATCTGTGTGCGAGACAATTCGCTGTCTAATGCGAACCCACAGCGTCAGTGCCAAAGATAAGAACATAATCTGTCCCAGAACGAAGTGCAGAAGTTGCATGTGCAACAAAGGAACAGCTATGCTGGCTACGGCAGCGGTAATCAGCATCTGAAGAAAACCCTGCATCGCCGCTGCCGTACCCCGATGATGTGGGTAGCAATCCAAGGCCAGAATGGTAAGCGCAGGCATGACCATGGCAAGCCCCATGGCATAGAATACTAGGGGGCTAACAACGGACAGAACATTAGCTTCGAAAAAATTTACTAGAATGATATTTAACAGGACGGCTAGTCCCGTCACCACAAAACCAGCGGTTACAGTGCGCGGTGTAGGCCATCGATGGGCCAGACGGCTGGAAATAAAGGAGCCCACCATCAGTCCACCGACCATAGGGACGAACTGTAGGCCAAAGCTGTCGCTACCCAAGCCAAGAAAATCATAAATTACCGTAGGGGCTCCTGCGATATAAATGAACAAACCCGCAAAAGTAAAAGATAAACTGAATACCAGAGCAAGAAACTGTTTGTTTTTTATCGTGCGGGTATAGGCTTGAATAACCGATATTGGGTGAAAGGATTGTTGGTGCTCATCGGCCAGTGTTTCTTTGATGCAGCAGGAGACCAGTCCAATCAGCAAAATTCCAAACCCGGACAGGAACCAGAAGACGCTGCGCCAACCAAATAAATCATGCAACCAACCGCCCAAAACGGGGGCGATGGCAGGTGCGACCGCGAACAGCATCATCACCTGTGACATCGCCTTATGTGCGGTCTGAGCATCATAGGCATCGCGAATCATGGCGCGACCAGCGATAAGACCTCCGCTTGCCGCTAGTCCTTGCAGAATACGCAGGAGAAGAAAGTCATTAGCATTCGTCGCAAGGGCGCATCCGACTGAGGCAAGAATATAGAGTGACATACTGGACAATATGACGACACGGCGTCCAACGCGGTCGGAAAGTGGTCCCCAAAATAGAGTGGAGATAGCAACAGCCGCCAGGTATCCCCCCAGACTTTGAGAAAGCACGGAGCGACTGATCCCGAACTCCACCTCAATATCTGGAAACGATGGCAGGTAAGCATCAATGGTAAACGGCCCAACCATCGATAATAAGGCGGCGATAACTGTCAGGTGTGACTTAATTCCCGATCGTGTAGCGGCGCGGACCTCAGAGGATGTCGCCTTCATGCGTCATTTAGCGCTGGGTAATCTGTGTATCCACATTCATTTCCTCCATAGAAGGTAGCGGGGCTGGCTTCGTTGAGGGGCGCATCATTTTGAAATTTGGAAACCAAGTCGGGGTTGGATATAAATGGGGTGCCGAAGGCAATAGCTTCGGTGGCTCCATTGGATACAGCGGCGTTAGCGCTTGCTTTGTCATAGCCGCCATTGGTGATGTAGACGCCTTGCCAAATGTCACGCAAGACATTCAGGTCAAAGATCGGCCCGGCGGCGTTGGGTGTTTCCTTGCCCATTTCCGTTACATGCAAATAACCTAAGTTGAAGCGGTTTAGTTGGTTAACCGCGTAAGTGAATGTGGCTTCTGGGTTGCTATCAAGCATATCGTTGAAGGGCTGTAGCGGCGACAACCTGACGCCAACACGCCCCGCACCCCAGACACCGACAACCGCCTCAACGACTTTTATAAGAAAGCGCGTACGGTTTTCAACTGACCCACCATATTCGTCCTGACGCTGGTTGCTACCATCACGTAGAAACTGATCAATCAGGTAGCCGTTGGCCGCATGAATTTCAACCCCGTCAAACCCAGCGCGTAGAGCACATTCAGCGGCATGAACATAATCGGTTACGATGTCCAATATTTCTTTGGTTTCCAGCGCCCGGGGCGTGACAAATGATTTTGGCCCCTCATTGGTCATGGCATCACCGATCGGAGCAATAGCGGAGGGGGCTACGGGTAGGCTATTACTTTCCTGCAGGTCAGGGTGTGATATCCGTCCCACATGCCAAAGCTGGCAAAACATATGCCCATCACATTTGTGCACGGCGTCGGTAATCATTTTCCATCCCGCCACATGGTCCTCATTATGGATTCCCGGAGTGGCGGGGTAGCCCACACCCTGCGGCGATATCTGCGTTCCCTCGGTGATCATAAGACCCGCCCCTGCACGTTGAGTGTAATAGGTCTTCATCAATTCGTTGGGAATGCTGTCGGGAGCACGGTTGCGTGTCATCGGTGCCATTAAGATGCGGTTGGGCAACTCATGAGGTCCAACCGTAAGGGGAGTGAAAAGGTTTGTCATGGATTGCTCCTATTTATTGGTTATATGTGTACGGTTAGCCGCTACAGATTTTTATGACTTCCGTCACAAAAAGGCGGGGTGCTGGTGCGTTTGCATTGACATAATGCAACTTCCTTCTGCTCGGTGATCTCGAAGGCCAGCGGTGTAAACGTCGTATTTTCATGCGCTCCATCGCAGAACGGTTGGCTCTTTGATTTTCCGCATGTGCACCAATAGTAAGTGTCGGGTTCGAGTGTTTTTATGATCGGCTCTTTCGCAGGTATGTCAGGTTTGTTCATGAGTAAATTTCCTATGATGTTGAGGTTTAGAGTAAATTATTGGTTTCAGGCGAGCAGCCCTTCTTTGCCCATAGCCTGTTGCACGGCAGGACGTGCACCTATCCGTTCCAGATAAGCCTTGAGTGACGGCCAAGGGGATAAGTCGAACTCCAAAAGAGGGCACCAACCGAGAACAGTGAACAAGTAACCATCGGCAATTGTAAAGGTGTCACCCATCAAAAACGGAGAAGTTCCCAGCCTCTCGGTCAGAACATCCAGGCGACGGCCAACGTTACCTTTAAACATCTCGCGGGCTTCAGTGGGGAGTGCAGGATTGAACAATGCGCCAAGTCCTTTGTGCAGTTCGGTGGAGATGAAGTTTAGCCACTGTTGGAGGCGGTAGCGGTCCATGCTGCCGTTGGTTGGCGCGAGTTTCTTTTTTGGGACTTGGTCGGCGATATATTGGACGATGGCAGGTCCTTCGAGCAGAACTTCCCCCGTTTTGATTTCCAACGCAGGCACATAGCCAAACGGATTGACAATTCTATAATCATTCCCATCCTCCGTGGTCGCTTCACGTATATCTACGCGGACCAGTTCATAGGACAATCCTGCTTCACATAATGCAATATGGACGGATAGGGAGCATGCGCCGGGGCTATAATAGAGTTTCATTTCCGCACCCCTTCAATGGATAACCATAGTTGAATGTTTTCCGCTACGGGGCCGAGGATGCTTGCCTCTTTCATCTTGTAATCGGAAAGGTGCAAAGTCGTCGTTCCGACGAAGCCGCGACGGAACCCACCCCAAGGATCTTTACCCGCTCCGACCTGACTGACATCAATGCTGATATCTTTGGTTACGCCGCGTAGCGTAAACTTGCCTTTAAGCGTGCCCTTGCCCTTGCCGTGGCTCGTAAGACCGGAACTTACGAATGTTGCTTTTGGGAATTTTTTTACATCGAAAAAGCGTTCACTACGCAGGTGCTTGTCGCGCAAGGCATTGTTAGTGTCGATGCTGGCAACGTCTATTTCAACATTCACTTTGTTGTTGGCTGGATTGGTTTCGTCGTAAACGTAGTCGCCAGAAAACTGGTTAAACCGTCCTTCCATCCAGCTATAGCCTAAATGCTGAATTTTAAAGGTTATAAAAGCATGCATGCCTTTGGTGTCGATAACATACTGCTCGGCAGCCTGTGCATTTACGATACCCAGTCCAAAGATAATGGCGAGTGAAAACAAGGTTCTTTTTATCATGGTAATTTATTCCTTTGTTGTTGCTGTGACAGGTGATCGCATTTCACCCGTCCTGACATGCGTCGCAGGGTGGCGTCACGGTCGATAAAGTGATGTTTAAGTGCTGCCATGGTATGCAGGATAACCAACGCGATCAGTGCGTTTGCCAACCATTTATGTGCTACGCCGGAGACATCTTCCTGATTGCTGAAGTCGTATAACGTGGCAGGGACATTGAACCACCCGAAAACCGGAATGGCTTGACCTTTGGCTGTCGTGATGAGGTATCCGCTGACGACTATCGTTGCGATTAACGCGTAAAACAGTCGATGCACCCATATGGCAACGTGTTTTTCCCATGTCTTTCCAATAGGTTTTGGATGCAGGTTACTCATCCGCCAGCCCAAACGAAAAATGAGCAGAAAGGTTACAATTATCCCAAAGCTATAATGCATATCAGGAGCTTTCGTATACCAAGGGCTATAATAATTCAGGTCGATCATGTACTTGCCCAGCACGAATAAACCGATGATCATTGCGGCCATAACCCAGTGCAAAAACACTGAAATCAAGCCATATTTTTGTAAATCATTGCGTAATCGTGAGAAAATTGACATTTCAAATACAGTATTATGTGGGGAAACTTAGCATCTTTAGTTTCATTTTTTCGATTGATTTTGCTATGATAAATAAAGATATATGGTATTGATAGTGAAATTAATGCACAATAACATTCGAAAAAATTGAACATGAAACTTGGAATTAATCTGGACTCTCTCATCGTTCTTGATGCCATTGTTCGTCGCGGTAGTTTTGCTTCTGCTGCTGAAGAGTTACACCGCGTTCCTTCTTCAATAACTTATGCCGTTCAAAAGCTTGAAGAGAGTTTAGGGATAACTCTTTTTGATCGTCGTGGACATCGTTCCAATTTGACCCCTGCCGGAGAGGCGCTGCTCAAAGAAGGGCGTGACCTGCTCACTATGGCCGATGGGCTAGAGCGTAATGTCAAACGGATTGCGACGGGATGGGAGGCCGAGTTGAGAATTGCGATAGGCGATATAATTCCTTATGCAAAAGTATTCGACATGTGTGAAGCGTTTCATGAAATTGCACCAGATACTAGATTGCGCCTTTCAACCGAAGTTTTGGGCGGAACTTGGGATGCGTTGATTTCTGGGCGCGCTGATTTGGTCATCGGCGCGCCCGGCGATGGTCCTCATGGCGGCGGCTATGGGATACACCCTCTTGGAGAGGTGGAAATGGTATTTGCTGTTTCTGCACATCATCCGCTTGCTCAGGAAGATGAGCCTTTGTCAAATGAGCTCATTCGACAATATCGCATCGTTGCCGCCGCAGACAGCTCGCGAGAACTTCCCCCTAGAACTGTTGGGCTGTTAACAGGCCAAAGCGTACTCACCGTTCCCGACTTGGATATAAAACGGCAAGCGCAAAAAAGGGGGCTAGGCGTGGGATATTTGCCCCGACATATGATTTCTAAGGATATTGCCGCCGGAGAAATTATCGTCAAGACCACGGAAGATGGTACAGGTACCAAGCACACGCTCTACTACGCCTGGAGCACCCGCCATAAAGGTAAGGCAATGGCATGGTTCAAAAAATATCTGTTTGGAGATGGACAAAAGGTCGACTGGTTTTCTCCATAGATTTTGTGACACACCATATACGTTCCCCTGGAACGCTTTAAGCGCAAGTTGGCTAGGGCAGCATCGTGTTGAGTTTGCTTCGATAACGCCGATATGCGTCCTGCCACGCGCCGAACTGCTACCCAACGTAAGGCCAATGGCAGGTCGGATCATGTGAATTGCCTCCTGAGTTTATAGCGTACGCATCGCCAATGTGTTGGAGGGGAATTAATATCGGCTGATAAGCCGCACCCATCACGGGTTGCCACCGTCAAGGTTGATTAAAACCTCATTAAAGACAGCCAAGCAATCCTCCAGGCTATCTGATGTAAGCCCAGACAAGGCTTTATGGCGTAGCTTTGCCGAAATCTTTTCGGCCTGCATGCAGTAAGAGCGTGCAGCAGGTGTCAAATATACGGTTCTTACACGACGGTCATCTGGCGATCGGGGCCTCGTAACAAGCCTCATTTCCTCAAGGGAATCAAGCAGCCTGCCGATGGTAGGGGGCTTAACCCCAATATGTTCTGCTATATCTTTTTGCGCCACACCCTCACCGTGATGAGATAGGCATAAAAGTATATTCAACCGAGACTGCGAAAGTCCTGTTTCCTTCAGTTCTTCATTAAGCTGTGCGCACCATCTTCGAGACAGGCGCGTGAGCGTAGAGGTTAGAGCTTTTTCAGTATTGAATGTGTTTGACAGGGGCATTTTATTGTCTCCACCTAAGGCTTAGCTCGTCTCATCGGAGCATTCTTACCGAGCGCACGCTCTACTACGCTTGGAGCATACGTCACAACGGCAATGTGCTAAGAATATAGGATTAGTGCTCCCCGGCAATGCTACTGAGGTGAAGGCCAGCCACCCCCGCAGCAATCAAAAGAATTGAACCGACTTTCAACAAGGACACTGACTCTCGAAACCACAGAACACCAACAACCGCCACCAGCACCGTCCCAACGCCAGCCCAAATGGCGTAGGCAATACTTACATCGATCCTTTTCAGCGCCAGGGTGAGTGCTGTGATCGATAAGAGGTAAAATACCACCAGTAGTACAGATGGCAGGAGGCGGGTAAATCCATCGGAAAGCTTCATGGCCGTGGTGCCAGCTACTTCCAGGACAATCGCAGCTATCAAAATCAACCAACTCTGCATTTTTATAACTCTTCCATAGAGCGCTTTAAACGCAAAGCGGCTAGGACGGCATCATAGAGAGCATTGGCATGGTTATTCAGACTTTGGGTTCGCAGAGTCTCGGCATCCAAAACCTCGGTGTTGGTCGATAAGCCACTTTCGTAGCGATCCCTGTTCATTTTGAGATTCTCTTCGGCCTGAGCAATAATCTCGCTCGTCACTTGGGTGCGTTTTTGAGTCTCTTGAACATCTAACCAAGCCTGACGAACTTCGAGGCGGATCATGGAGACACGATCATCGAGGTTCGCCTGAACCGCAGCCGCCTGTCGCACTACGGCCGAGGCTTGATGTTTGTTCACTGTTCCGTCAAATATATTCCATTGTAGCCCTAAAGTCGCGAACCATTGCCCCTCGTGAACCACATATTTATTTTTTTGGAAATCATATCCGCCGGACAATGAGACTTGTGGTCCCGTCAGCCCACGAACAACATCCGCTTGATGACGCAGTGCGCTAATTTGGTTCATCAAAGTCTCTAACTCAGATCTCTGTTTCAATGCTTTTTTCGTAAGTAAAGGTAGCGGGGCGGTTTCAATGTCCGGTGATAAATCCTCCAAAGACACCTTGTTGTCTAATGGACGATTCAAAAGGCGATTGTAAGTGGCACGGGCCAAGTCCAACGCATTCTGTGACTGAATTTCTTGTTGCCGAGCATCGGCTAATGCCACTTGCGCTGACAACAGATCGTTCCGCGCCACCATACTTTGTTCATACTTATTTTCGACATCGGCGGCATGTGCATTCAGACTGCTGACATGGCTTTTCGCCACAAGCAACCCTTGATTCGCTCGCAATACCGCGACATAAGCATCGGCTACGCGTAATTTCAAGGCTTGTGTATTGGTTGCTTCTTCGGCTTTAGATGCGGCAGCCGATGCAGCTGTGGCATCAACATTGCTGCTATAGCGCCCGCTGGTATAAAGAGACTGAGAAATTGTCAGCTTGTGTGAGAAGCTGTTTTGATCCCCTGTAGGTTTTACTGTGCCTCCTGACTGCGTTGCGGGTATGCTATCAAGGGCCGTAAAGCCCGAATTCAGCATCAATTTCGGATAAATGCCAGCTTTAGCTGCTTCATTTTGCTGTAAGGCTCCGGCTGTATTTTCTTTTGCCGCTTTGAGGCTATGATCTACAGTCAGGGCTATGTCCCAAGCCTGCTTAAGGGTTTCCGCGTTTGCATGCTGCGCGGAAAGTAAAAAAAGAAACGCTAAAAGCCAATATGTTTTCTGTATCATGTCCACATTCTCATTTCTAATTATTATTATCCGTCTGCATGGCAATTCGCTTTTGTCTCCAGTTTCGCATATTTAGCAATCCATGTTCGACAAGCGAATAGACCGCCGGCACAACCACCAAAGTCAGTAACGTTGAACTGACCATGCCGCCGATTACGGCAACTGCCAAAGGGCCGTTGGTATCGGCCCCTGCACCAAAGCCCAATGCCGCCGGTAGCATGACAATGATGATGGTCATGGATGTCATCAACACCGGACGCAGGCGAATGGGACAGGCCTCAAGAAGGGACTCGCTGATGCCTTTCCCTTCTCTACGCAGTTGATTCGTAAGATCGATCAACATGATCGAATTTTTGGCCACCAGCCCCATCAAAAGGACGAGGCCAATCATCGAAAAGATATTGAGTGACATGCCAAACAACCAAAGGCCAGCCACACCGCCGATGATTGCCAACGGCTGAGCGATCATGAGGACTAACGGCTGAACAAAAGAATCAAACTGGCTCGCAAGAACCATGTAGACAAGAACAATCGCAGTCACGAAAGCAAACAACATATATTTTGCAGTCTTACCAAACTCTTCGGCTCGCCCAATCATCTTGATCGTATATCCAGGAGGCAGAATTTCTTCTGCTGCCGCTTGCACCTTTGTTACGGCGTCCCCCAGAGAGATCGCCGGGGAACTAAAGAAATTTCCAGAATAACGCAGGTCAAAACGAGTAACCACCGCCGGACCAATTTCTTCWCGCAATGATACAACGCTATCTAGGCGAACCAAACGACCACCGTGTCCCTTCAGGTAGATGCGCTTCAGATCATCCGGAGCGCGAAAGCTTCCTTCTTGAGCTTTAAGTCGAATATCGTAACGTTCACCATCGCCTGGCTGATCATTGTATTTTGCCACATCCAGCCCACCGGCAAGCATATTCACCGCCAGAGATATGTCTCGAGTAGAAAGGCCGATATCAGCAGCCCTGATCCGGTCAATGTCTAAGGTGAATTGCGGCAAATCAAGTTGCAGATCGAGATCCACACGCCCTAATTCAGGGATGGTCGCTAGTTTGTTTTGTAATTTCTGGCTCTGCGCCGCCACTCCATTGAGATCAGGTCCCAATAAAACAAACTGTAATGGTTCACCCCGTTGCCCACCCATTGGAGGAACAGGTGAAGGGAATGCCTTGACGCCTGGGATTTGTGCGAGGTCAGTTCCCAGTCGATCTAACACGGTGTACATGTGGGCATTTCTATCTTCACGCGGTGTGAGGCGTACAAAGATGGAACCCTGATTGACCTGCCCAGTCTCACCTGTGCCGATAGTTGAAAAATAACTGGCAATTTCCGCATGCTGTTTTAAGACATTTTCAATTTCCACCAGACGACCATCGGTGTACTCAATGCTTGACCCGAGCGGTGTTTTGAAACTGATGAGAAAACGGCCTTCATCCTCTTTTGGCAAAAATCCCTTGCCGATGTTTCCGAAGAAATACCCGCTGGGCAAAACGGCCAAAACCGTGAGGATAACCACAATCCAACGGAATCGCAGTGAATTTTCGAGCAGATATCGGTAGGTATCATCAATTTTTTCAAAGCCATTTTCTAAAAATTTATAGACTCGTCCATGTTGGCGGGTGACGTTCAGATAACGCGAGCAAAGCATAGGGGTCAGTGTTACAGAAACAAAAAGAGAGATAAGAACTCCAAAAGTAACAACCACGGCGAAAGATTGGAAAAACTGTCCAATTACGCCTTCCATAAAAACAACCGGGGCGAAAATCGCCACCAATGTAAATGTTGCCGCCATGACAGCAAACACAACCTGATTAGCACCATTCAGGGCTGCACTTTTCGGATCAGGATCAATATCCTCCCTGTGCCGGTAGATATTCTCCAGCACAACGATGGCATCATCTACCACAATCCCGATTAGTAACAAAAGCGCCAATAGCGTCATGGTATTGAAGGAATAGCCTGCAAAGTACATAACGGCCACCGACCCCAACAGGGAGACGGGGATCGCTACAGCGATAATGAGAGTAGCACGAAGACTCCTGAGAAATAGCCAAACCACAAGAGCGGTTAGTAACGTACCCAATAACAAATGCTCTTCAAGAGCAAACACCAATTCTTCAATTAGGTTGGCATCGTTGGAAGCTATAGAGAGGCGCATTCCAGGCGGTAACTGCGGAATGATTTCATCCGTAAGCCGGCGTTGGACCTCATGGGTAATCGCCACGGCATTTGCCCCAGTAACCTTGATAATTCCGAGACCGACGGCAGGCTGATCATTATAACGCGCAAGACGACGATAGTCTGCCATACCGTCTTCAATTTTTGCTATGTCTTTAAGCCGTATAGGCGCGCCACTTCGATAAGAAATGATCAATCCTTCAAGATCTGCGGGATTATGAAATTCCTGATCAAGCTTGATCAGGTTCTCCGTATTTTTACCCACCAAAAAACCTYSCKGYAKCWGKAMRWSMTCATTSGCAAAGGCACGGGTTAAATCCTGTGTGGTGATGCCATAGGCGTTCATTGTCTCCACATTCAGATTGATGCGAATGGTACGGTCACGCCTGCCGCCCAGTTGTACTTCTCCTACGCCATCAATATTTTCAAGGCGTTTTTTGATATTAAGACGTGCGTATTGGTTAAGTTGTTGCAAGGTGCGGTCGCCCTGGAGCGTCAGCCACATCACAGGGATAGCCCCAAATTCAACTTTGGCTACGACTGGTGGGTCAGCGTCATCAGGAAGATCCCGCAGCACTTGATTCACCTTCGCTTGAACTTCGTTGAAAGCAATATCGATATTTTTGGTCAAATTGAAGGTGATGCGCACGACCGATGCTCCGGGAGAAGAACTTGACTGAACGTGCTCAATTCCTGGAACGCTGTTAACAGCCGTCTCAATGAGGCTTGTCATGCTGGCATCGATAATTTCTGGGTTTGCGCCTGGTAGCGTAGTCGTCACAGAAATCATGGGGAACTCAATATCGGGGTAACGATCCACCCCGATACGATCAAAGCTAACAAGGCCGAACAGTACCAAAACGGCGCTGAGCATCCACGCCAACACATGGCGGTTTATCGATATTTCTGGAAGTCTCATGATTTTTTAACCTCAACCGATCCACCGTCCGTCAAAAATCCGGCACCATCCATGGCTACCTCCTCTCCGGCCTGAAGACCGGTAAGAATTTCAACTTGTCCGTCCAGACGAAGACCTGTTTTAACAATCCGCTGTTTTGCGATGCCATCTTCAATCACATAAACGACGGTACCAGCCGGACGGCGAACCACACTGATTTCCGGGACGATCACGGCGCTCTCGTGACGTGCGACTTGAACTTTTCCGGTTACGCTGGCTCCTGGCTCCCAAGTTCCTGGGTTTTGCACATCAACAATCACGTCGATGGCGCGGTTTTCCGGGGTAATCAAAGGACGGATATCCGTGATCTTTCCATTTACCTTAACATCAGGTGCGACCGGGCTTATCAATTGTACAGGCAAACCAGTTCGCAATTTAGAACTAAGGCTCTCTGGAAATGGAAGTCGTACCTTTAAATGATCCCGCGCCGTGATGTGAAAAAGAGGCGTCCCAATCTGCACATAATCGCCCACTGATATGCGTCTATCGTCCACTCGTCCACTAACCGGGCTCACAATCTCTGCCTTGGCAACATTTCGCTTGGCCTGTTTTAGTCGAACCTGAGCAGAGAGCATCTCTGCTTTCAATGCTCCAAACCCAGCCTCTGCATCATCCAGAGATGCTTGAGTAGCCGATTTTTTTCGAACTAAGTTTCGAAGACGACCCGTCTGTAACTTCCTAGCTTTAATCAAATATTCAAGACGCTTGATATCTGCCTTAACCACGTCTTGGGCCAAAAGAAAATCTGTCTTGTCTAATTGTGCTAGGACTTGCCCAATCTCAACCTCCTCTCCTTCATCGGCAACGATAGTCGAAATACGTCCACCAACCTCAGCGGCGATCATGGGTGCAGTCCGAGCTTCAAGTTGTCCTACTGAAGATTCCCAAACTTCGAGATTTGTCGATTTAGCTACTGTAATCGTAATGGGTGTCGTTGGCGCTTTGTTGCCCAGACCTTCCGCATTTGCGATAGACGTTACCAAAAACAGCATACAGGCTATAGGCCCAATAATTTGCGGTTTTATTCCATTTTTTCTGTTATGCATCTGTAGAGCCTTTATGTTTTATCGCGTTTGGCCTGACTTTTGGAAAGTAGTATTTTAAAGAGCCTCAATAAAAAACCCCTTCAAAAACTAAACCGTTCAGTTTATATTATATGCAAATTTAAAAACTGCAAGAGAAAATTAGGCCATGGAACAAACTCTTAAAAAACAAAAAATACCGCAAAGAAAAATGAAGCGGAGCGTTATTCTGAAGGCGGCAACGGAAGTCTTTCTCGACGTTGGTTTTGGTGCGGCATCAATGGATGTCATCACAAAGAAAGCTGGGGTGTCCAAGCCCACCGTCTATAATCATTTTGGAAATAAGGAAAAGCTTTTCGGCGCCATCATCAGAGAACAGTGCCATGATTTATTGTTCTCGTTAGAAGATTCTGAAGTCCCATCGAACGAACTTGAGTTAACACTACGAAAGACCGCAGAACACTTCTTGGGGTTGGTCATGAGTGAACCGATCCTCGCGCTTTACCGGGTTGTTATTGCAGAGGCCTCCCGATTCCCGGAACTTGCGCACGTTTTCTATGAAAATGGTCCAGAACAAACGACTGAGAATTTTGCACACTATCTTTGTGAACAATCAGAAGAAGGTAAATTGGATATTTCCGACTACATGCGCGCCGCAGAGCAGTTTTTTAGCTTACTGAGCGGGCATGTTCACATTCGTGCTTTACTTGGCATTGAACCGCACAACGAAGCTGAAATGGAAAATCATATCAATGATACCGTTGATATTTTCTTGCAAATATACAAGCGCCGTCCCTAATGTTTTAGATCACGATACGTAGGGAACAGCAGGCTAATAATGTCTGCTTTGCCAATGCTATTTTTTTGCCCTCAGCTCAAGCGATGTTGCTGATATAAGCCTGTTGTGCATTGTACCGTGAACGTGGGATTGGATTTATGTCATAGCCATCTGCAATGTGTTCATTTTACGCATATTGTTGAAATTTTGGATAATCTACGAGTTCCACAACATTCCACATCTTCCATGTCGTTAGTGGGGCAGGACATGGAAAGTGGTACCACTTTCCGCTCTGCCCACATTCGTGGGGAACTTATTCGCACTTTGTGCTCAACGGATTTATTTTGATGACGGCAGGATACAAATCATAAAACTTGTAAAGTGAGTGGTGACGGGTTACACTAAAGTATGATCATAAGCTTTCGTCATAAAGGTCTCAAGCTTCTCTACGAAAAGGGGGATCGAAGGCGAGTGCCATCTGAGTATGCGGATAAGGTTGAGCGCATTCTAGCCCGTTTGGATGAAGCAACAGAGCCAGACCATATGGGCTTGCCGGGATTTCGGCTACATCCGTTAAAGGGTGATCTTGCCGGATATTGGTCCGTCAGTGTTTCTGGAAACTGGCGCATCATTTTTTGCTTTGAAGGGGCGCATGCCCGTAACGTTGATTTGGTTGACTATCATTAGGAGGACGACAATATGGCGATGAGAACCCCTCCCCATCCTGGGCTATCTATTCGCGAGGACTGTCTGGAGCCTTTGGGGCTCAGCGTGACAGAGGCGGCGCAAAAACTTGGGATCAGCCGTAAACAGCTATCCGATATTGTGAACGGTCATTCGGGTATTTCCCCCGAGATGGCGATCCGTCTTGATAAGGCTTTTGGGGGAAGTGCGGATACCTGGTTTCGTCTTCAGGCCGCCTATGATCTTGCCAAGGCTAAGTTGCGGGCAGACCAGATAAAAGTTGAACGTCTTTCTCCAGCGGCGTGAATATGTTGAAACAGGATAGCTTGAACTTCATCTAACGCGACATATCGCGATCACGGGGCAAGTTCTTCGTTGGCTTCTGCTGTATCGCCTTGATCGTTGTTTTCTTCGGCAATGGTGCCATGGTCTGCATGAGTTTCTTATGAGCTTGAATGATGGCTATGGCTAATGGATCATCAATTGCCCCCAGTGATAAATATTCCCGCCATGTTTTGAAAGCTTTTTTGGCAAGGGAATCTGGTTGGTCGCGTGTGACTACATAACGATGCCACAGGCGGGCTTGGTTTGGGTGRCGCGTGACAGGATCRCGGCTGTAGTGAAACRTTGRTTTGAYGTGTTSWKTGSTTNTTTYTGGGGNSTTGGAACGGSCCAAAYCGYTTTTCYAAGGCYCCTTTKGAAAAGGATCGATCAAGCCCACTGGCTTTGGYRAATTGYGGYTTTAYATTCGGGCGTGGKCGRTTGCCAATGATSAGGCCGTTGCCRCGCTTGCGAAGTTCTAGATCGTACTTGGCAAAGGCTGTGTGTAAATCTTGCCAGCCTTTGGCTGTGTTCAACGCCT
>NVTL01000042.1 GCA_002401565.1 Rhodospirillaceae bacterium | reverse complement strand
CGACCCTCAGTCAGTCAAAATTACGCCCTTAGCAATATAAAGAGGCTTAAGTTCCCGACCCATGATGGATTTTAGACCCATTTTGAAAATTTTGGGCATATTGCTGGCGACTTTGGCGCTGGGCATGTGCATACCTGCTTTTGTGGATGCTTCGAATGGCAATCCCGATTGGCAGGTTTTTGCCGTGTCTGCCAGCCTGACGTTGTTTGTCGGCGTCAGTTTTGTCATGACCACGGCCACGGACGGCGGCCGCATGAATTTAAACGTGCGCCAAGCCTTTGTCATGACCACGCTCAGCTGGTTGGTTCTGACCATCTTTGCGGCCCTGCCSTTTATGTTTTCCGAACTGCAACTSASCTATACYGATGCTTTTTTCGAAGCCATGAGCGGCATCACCACCACGGGTTCAACAGTGATCACCGGATTGGACCACGCCCCGCCTGGTATTTTATTGTGGCGCGGCATTTTACAATGGTTGGGTGGATTGGGTATCGTCGTGATGGCGATTGCCGTGATGCCCATGATGGGCGTCGGCGGCATGCAAATGTTTAAAGTCGAAGCCTTTGACGCGGGCGAAAAAGTTCTGCCCCGCGCGGCCCAGATTTCCATGGCGCTGGTGCTGATTTATGCGGTGTTAACGTTCATGTGGGGCGTGATGTTGTGGTCGGTGGGCATGACCCCGTTTGAATCTACCGTGCACGCCATGACCACCATCGCGACGGGTGGATTTTCCACGTCCGATGGCTCGATTGGTCATTTTGACAACTGGAAAATCGACGTCATCATCACGCTAGGCATGATCGTGGGCTCTATGCCGTTTTTATTGTTTATGCAGGTGGTGCGCGGAAAACCCCTGCAATTGTGGCGTGACGAACAGGTCCGAGGCTTTATTGGTATTTTGGTCCTGATCGTTTTCGTGGTCACTGCATTGTTATGGTTTGAAACGGGCATGGACCCGCTTCAATCGTTGCGCTATGCCGCCTTTAACGTGGTTTCGATCATGACCGGAACGGGTTACGCCACCGATGATTATGGCCTTTGGGGCAGCTTTGCCCTGCCGATTTTCTTTTTCATTATGTTTATTGGGGGCTGCGCCGGGTCCACCACATGCGGTATTAAAGTTTTCCGCTTTCAAATTTTATACGCGGCGGCGCGGGTTCAAATTCGCAACCTTCTGCAGCCGCACGGCGTCTTTATTCCGTATTATAATCATCGCCCAATTCCGGAAACGGTTATCGTGTCTGTGCTCAGTTTCTTCTTTGTCTTTGGCCTGTCGTTTGCCTTTTTAGCCTTAGGGTTGGGCATGTTGGGGCTGGATTTTTTGACCGCCATCAGCAGTGCGGCCACCGCCATTGCCAACGTTGGCCCCGCACTGGGCCCCATTGTTGGCCCGTCCGGCACGTTTCAATCCCTACCCGATGCGGCAAAATGGTTGATGGCGGGCGGCATGTTGTTGGGTCGTTTAGAATTATTCACAATCTTGGTGCTATTTTCACGCACCTTCTGGCGAGGCTAAACGAGTATGTTAACGTTTTTAGGCTTAGCTTTTATAATCGGCATGAGCCACGCTTTGGAAGCCGACCACGTGGCCGCCGTATCGGCCATCGCCGCCAAGCAAACCCGCCTGTCCACCATCATCCGCACCGGGGCCGTTTGGGGTCTGGGCCATACGTTGACCTTAGCCGCCTTTGCGGGTGTGACCTTGGTCTTAGGGCTAGCCATTAACAAACAACTGGCCGGGTGGCTGGAATTATTTGTCGGCGTTATGTTGGCAGGTTTGGGCGCTCATATTTTATATCGTCTGGCCCGTGATCGCATTCATTTTCACATGCACCAGCACGCAGGTCGTGCCGCCCACTTTCATGCTCACAGTCACGCCGCACAAGACGCCCATAACCACGCCCACAAATCCTTTCCGTTTCGATCCTTACTCGTCGGCATGATGCACGGCATGGCGGGATCGGCAGCGTTGTTGATTTTGACCGCCAGCAATGCGCCCAACCCCACTCAAGGCTTGGCTTATGTGGCATTATTTGGTTTGGGATCGATTTTAGGCATGGCGTGTTTGAGCGCTATCATTGCCGTGCCGCTGGCTTTGTCCGCACGTTTTTTAACGTGGAGCAATTGGGGGCTTCAGGGCAGCATCGGCTTGGCCACATTAGTATTGGGCCTGAACACCATTTATGTGGTGCAGTCGACTTTATAAGCCTGTTTATTGCAGACCGTTTATTGTAAGCCGGGTGTGGCCACCCAACGCGCCATATAACCTTGAATTTGCACATCCATCTGGGCATTAAAATCAGCCATCAAACTTTCGACCAAGGTCATCCAAACTTGTTCCCGTTCGGCAAGGGTCGCATTTTCGCTGACTTCGATGGACCGTTTTGCGGCGATGCGGACATTGCCGCTGGCCCCATTTACAGGGTTTTTAATGCTGAACGTCGCCACCGCATTTGCGTCGTAACGGGTGGTGGGTTCATACGTGAACATGGCTTTGAAGCCTTCTGTTTTTTCGATTTTTACTTCAAGCACCGAAGCATCTTCGATCACAAAATCCGCAATCGCCGGGTAATCTTTTCCGCCTGTCGCAACCAAGCGCGTCAACGCCCAATCAAACATGGCGCGTTCCGGCGACGTGATAAACCGATGTTCAACATTGGGCGATTGCATCCGGCCTTTGTAATTGGACTTCACATTGACTTCGGCCACATTCAACTGAATTTTAGCCAAATGTTGAAAACCCACTTCGGGCACCGGGCCGCCAATGGCTTGATCTTTGACGCACGCCGAAAGGCCAACGCTAAGCGTCAAACCCAGCAAAGCGGTGCGGGCGATTTTTAAAGATTTAGGCTTTAGGTGTGCCATAGATTTTATCGCCATAGATTGCATCCAAGTCCGATTGTGTAAATTCATAATCCGTTGCGCAAAACTCACAATTCACCAGCGCGCCACCATCATCCCCCGTAACTTCATCGCGGGGAAGTGATTTTAACGTGGTCGCGACTTTTTCGCGCGAACACCGGCATTTATGCTGCAGAATTTTTGGCTCATACGCGCGAATGCCATCGTCGTGATACAAACGGTAAAGCATGTCTTGGGGGCTGAGATTTTGATCCAGCAGCTCTTCAAGCTTTAAGCTGGACAACAACACCACCGTGCGGTGCCATTCTTCGTGGGCTTCGTCTTTATCTTTCTTTTTGTCCGAGGGCATGCGCTGCACCAAAACTGCCCCGGATTTGTAGCCGTCTGTGCTTTTTGCAGAGCCTAAAAAGATCACCGTTTCCAGTTGTTCAGAGTTTCTAAAATAATTCTGAGCACAGGCTGCCAAGGTGCCGCCTTCCAACGCCACGATGCCTTGATAGCGTTCGGTATCTGGGCCTTGGTCTACGGTAAAGGCCAGATGTCCAGCGCCCAACAGGCGGGGGACTTTCGCCCCTTCCTGAGTTTCGGCTTGGGCCACACGGTCCGCATCAAAACGTGCATAGCCACGCAGATCACCCTCGGACGTTAAGTCCGCCACCAGCAACGAAATCGGGCCATCGGATTGAACTTGCAAAGTAAACAAGCCGTCATATTTTAAAATACTCGCCAGGGTCGCGCCCAAGGCTAACGTTTCGGCCAACATTTCGGCAACAACGTCTGGGTAATCATGAGATTTTAAAATCTGATCTAAGGTGGGGCCTAAGCGCACCAAACGGCCCCGTACATCAAGGCCATCCAATTGAAAGGTTTGCGCCAAATCAAAGTTTTGCATTATTCACCCAATCCTTATGCGCTCATGCACCAAGCCAGCACGCCTTTTTGCGCGTGCAGGCGGTTTTCGGCTTCGTCCCAAATCACAGATTGCGGACCGTCCAGAACTTCGGCTGTGACTTCTTCTTCACGGTGTGCAGGCAGGCAATGCATAAACAAAGCATCGTCGTTCGCCAGCGCCATACGCCCGGCATCAACCTGAAACGGCTGCAGCAAAGCACAGCGTTGGTCGGCGTCCGCATCCCCCATGGACACCCACGTATCGGTGACGATCAAATCGGCATCCGTACACGCCGCGTCAGCATCGGTGGTCAGGGTAATATCCGCACCTTGGGCTTTGGCCCAAGCCAAAACTTCTGGACGCACGGGCAGTTCTTTGGGAACCGCCAAGGTCAAAGAAAATCCAAAGCGTTCGGCCGCATGAATAAAGCTGACGGCCATGTTATTGCCATCGCCGCACCACGTGACTTTTTTGCCGACAATGGACCCGCGATGTTCTTCATAAGTCATCACGTCCGCCATCAATTGGCAAGGATGTGAATCATCCGTCAGACCGTTGATCACGGGCACCGTTGCGTATTTGGCAAGGTCGCGAAGCTTTTGCGGGTCGTCGGTGCGGATCAAAATCGCGTCCACATAGCGGGACAAAACGCGCGCCGTATCGGCCACGCTTTCGCCGCGCCCCAAYTGRCTGCTGGGGCCATCCATGATGATGGCGTTGCCGCCCAACTGGTTCATGCCGACTTCGAACGAGACGCGGGTGCGGGTCGATGGTTTTTCGAAAATCATCGCTAGGTTCTTGCCCAATAATGGCTGCGCCGTTTTGTCTTTTTTCAARGACAAGCCTAAATCCAAAATGGCGCGCAGAGTTTTTGCGTCCACCCCATGTAAGTCTAAAAAATGTTTAGGAGCCGACATCGGGCTCTCCTTTTTTTATCGTTTAAGCGTGGCTGGCCGCCACGGTATCAAAAATCGCAATGGCTTCGGCGATGTGACTGTCGTCGATGATCAACGGCGGCAACAAACGAATAACGTTATCGCCCGCAGGTGCCACCAACAAGCCTTCGGCTTCCAATTCGGCCTTAAAGTCACGATTTAAAATGGACGCTTTTAGCTGAATGCCGCGCATCAAACCTTGACCACGGGTTTGCGAAAAGACGCTGGGGTATTTTGCCACAAGGCCTTGCAACGCCAGATCCAAAGCCTGACCCATTTTGGTCACGTGATCCAAAAAGCCATCTTCCATCAACACGTCAAACACCGCATTTGCCACGGCCATGCCCAATGGATTGCCGCCGTAAGTGGTGCCGTGATTGCCGACACCCAAAACGGCTGCGGCTTCGGTGGTTAGGCACGCGCCCAACGGAAATCCACCGCCCAAACCTTTGGCGGTCGACACCACATCAGGAATAACGTCATCCCATTCGTGGGCGAACAGTTTGCCGGTCCGGCCCATGCCGCTTTGCACTTCGTCAAACATCAACAACAAACCAAATTCATCGGCAATGTCGCGCAGGCCTTTCAGATAGCCTTCGGGCGACGGGCGCAGACCGCCTTCGCCTTGCACGGGTTCGACCAAAATCGCCGCCGTTTCATCGGTGATGGCGGCGCGCATTTCGTTCAGATTACCGTGGGCAACCTGATCAAACGCATCAATAACCGGATCAAAACCTTCCAAAAGCTTGGCCTGACCTGCCGCCGCGATGGTCGCCAAGGTGCGTCCGTGGAACGCATTTTCACAACCGATCACGCGATAACGTTCGGAATGACCGTTGTCACGTTGGTATTTCCGGGCGATTTTGATGGCGGCTTCTAAGGCTTCGGCTCCGGAATTGCAAAAGAAAACCCGGTCGGCAAAGGACGCGGCGGCCAAGCGTTCCGCCATGCGTTCTTGGCCTGGCGAGCGATACAGGTTCGACACATGCCAGACCTTATCCGCCTGTTCTTTCAAGGCCTTAACCATATGGGGATGAGCGTAGCCTAGGCAGCTGACCGCAATGCCCGCACAGAAATCAAGAAATCGTCGTCCGTCCGCCGTATACAAATAGACACCCTCGCCTTTTTCAAAAGCAAGATCAGATGGCGCGTAAGTCGGCATCAAAGCGGACATAACAAACAGTTCCTTATTTTCAACAAAATTAATCCAAAAATAACAAACCGGACGACAAGGTCGCCCGGAAAGCTGGAGAGTATGGGAATCTTGAAGGTTTATGTCAATGGAAAGAAGTCATGAAGACTATGGCTTCAATTTATAGCCCGAATCGAACATCTTCCAACAGATGATCCACAGCACCACATCCATGCCGCCAACGGCCAACATGCCATTTATAATGGGTGCATCGGAATGACCGATAAAGCCATAGCGAAAACCGTCGATCATGTAAAAAAACGGGTTCATCAAAGCAATCGATTGGGCCAGTTCAGGCAAGCGGTTGATGGAATAAAAGGTGCCGGATAAAAACGATAACGGGGTCACAATAAAATTGGTCAAACCCGCGATGTGGTCAAATTTTTCGGACCAGATACCGCCGATAATGCCCAACAAAGACATCATCAAAGACGCGCCAATCGCATGAAACAAAATCAGGCCTACGCTGTGCACCTGCATCGGCACCACGAACGACACAACAATGCCGACCGCCGTGCCCACAAAGATGCCCCGTGTGGCACCACCCAAAGCGATGCCCAGGGTCAGTTCGTGGGAGCTCAAGGGCGGCATCAAGGTATCAACAATGTTGCCTTGCACCTTTGAAATCATCATCGAACTGGAGGTATTGGCAAAGGCGTTTTGCGTCATGGACATCATAATCAGGCCCGGTGCCAGAAATTCCATAAACGGAATACTGCCGACCACGTTAACATCACGGCCCATCGCCAACACAAATACCGACAAAAACAACATCGACGTCACAATCGGGCCGATGATGGTTTGGGTGTAAACCTTCAAAAAGCGGTGGATTTCACGCTTGTACAAGGTGTACAGGCCGATCATATTGGATGTTTTTACGTAATGCATAGGCGATAAACCTTAAGGGTTTGCGGGGAGGATTGCTTCTTATATAGTCACTCCCTATGGACAAGCGCAAACTCAAATCAAAAAAAGAACCTCGCCCGCCTCGGAAAATCACCGAGCAGCGGTTGGCGAACATTGCCTTGCACCACATGGACCGCTATGCGTCTTCGGCCGAAAACCTGCGGCGGGTTTTGGAACGCCGGGTGTTTAAGGCTTCGCTGTGGCATGAAGATTTAGACGTTTATGAAGCCAAGGGCTGGATCGACAAGCTGATTGTACGTTATGTGGACTCTGGCCTGTTGAACGATTTGGCCTATGCGGAAACGCGAGCACGGTCTTTGTTGGCACGCGGCTCATCGGGCCGCTTGATCCGCATGAAATTGATGGAAAAGGGTATTGGGGACACTATTATAGACGCGGCCTTAGAAGCTTTGACCCTAGACGCCCCCGATCCGGAATTATTTGCCGCCATAAAACTAGCCCGCAGGCGAAAATTGGGGCCGTTTTGCGACCCTGACAAACGCGCGGAAAATAAAGACAAGCATTTGGGCGCCATGGCGCGGTCAGGTTTTTCTTACGATATGGCTGAACGTGTGATCAACGCCACTGATGCGGATGCATTAGAAGATATGATACGATAACAAAATTATTAATTTAGGGATTTTTTAAAAATGGGAATGTTTGACCGTAAACGTATTTTGGTCACCGGCGGGGCGGGTTTTTTAGGCTCGCACCTGTGTGAACGCCTGATCAAGCAAGACCATGACGTGATCTGTCTGGATAATTTTTTCACCGGGCCCAAAGACAACATCTTGCACCTGATCGGCAATCCCCGGTTTGAATTGATGCGCCACGACGTGACCATTCCGTTGTATGTGGAGGTCGACGAGATTTATAATCTGGCGTGCCCCGCATCCCCCATTCATTATCAATACGACCCGGTGCAAACCACCAAAACGGCGGTGCATGGCGCGATTAATATGCTTGGGTTAGCCAAACGCACCAAGGCGCGGATTTTTCAATCGTCCACTTCGGAAGTTTACGGCGATCCGGAAGTCCATCCACAAACCGAAGATTATCGCGGTAACGTTAATCCCATCGGGCCGCGCGCCTGTTACGACGAAGGCAAACGCTGCGCCGAAACCCTGTTTTTTGATTATCACCGTCAATACAATGTGGAAATTCGCGTGGCGCGGATTTTCAACACCTATGGCCCGCGCATGCATCCCAATGACGGCCGGGTGGTGTCGAACTTTATTATGCAGGCCTTAAACAACAAAGACATCACGATTTACGGAGACGGCCTGCAAACCCGATCCTTTTGTTATGTGGATGATCTGATTGATGCCTTTCAGCGTTTTATGGCGCTGGACGATTTCACCGGCCCCATGAACCTTGGCAACCCCGGCGAATTCACCATTAAAGAATTGGCTGAAAAAGTTATTGAGTTAACCGGGTCATCGTCAAAATTAATCTTCGAAGATTTGCCCACCGATGATCCATTGCAGCGCTGCCCCGACATCAGCCTCGCCAAATCCAAAATTGATTGGCAACCCACTATTCAGCTGGACGAAGGCCTAAAGACCACCATTGAATATTTCAAACAGTTAAAAGGTTAGGGCCTAATCCTAGGGTCTCGACAAGTAACGCTTTCCTTTTTTCGAAAACGAACATATTCTGCAGGGCCTTCAAAAAAACAACAGGAAAACGAACATCATGGAAGCCCGGCGCAACGAAGTTTTGGAGATGGTGGCCCGGCAAGGTTACGTTTCCATCGAAGAAATTGCCCGCCATTTTAAAGTCACCTTGCAAACCATTCGCCGCGATATCAATGAATTGGCCGGATTGGGATTATTGCAACGTCACCACGGCGGCGCCAGTTTACCGTCCAGCGTGGAAAACGTGGCCTATGATCGTCGCCAAATCTTGCACCGGGATGAAAAAAAGGCCCTCGCCGCCACCTTGGCCGAACACATTCCCGACAACGCATCCCTGTTCATCAACATCGGCACCACCACCGAAGCCGTCGCCAGCGCTCTTTTAACTAATCACAAGGGTTTGCGCATCATCACCAATAATCTCAACGTTGCCAGTATGTTATCAGACAAAGAAGATTTTGAAGTGGTGGTCACAGGGGGCGTGGTGCGGTGCCGGGACAAGGGCCTGACGGGCGAAGCTGCCTTAAATATGATCGGCCAATTTCGCGTCGATTATGGCATCATCGGCATCAGCGCCATCGACACCGACGGCACGCTTTTGGATTACGATTATCGTGAAGTCCAAGTTGCCAAGGCTATTTTGGCCAATTCCCGAAAAGTCCTTTTGGCCGCCGATCAATCCAAGGTTGGACGAAACGCCATGGTGCGGCTGGGCCATTTGAGCGATATTCATGGCTGGTACACCGACAAAATGCCAAAGCAACCCTTGCTGGGCGTGGTGGAACAGGCCGACATGAAAATCCATGTGGCCGAGGCTTCAACACCCGCACCTTAAAAATATGATTTAAATCAAAACCTGCATTTTCGAAAACAATCTTATTAACCTGCATATTTTCGATTGCGAAAATCAAATGAACGTATTAGCCTCTTGGTGAAATTCAAGGGAAGTGCGTAATGTTGAACACTGCAGAACCTAAAACGATCCAAAGCGAGATTCAAAAAACCGACCTGCTGATCATCGGCGGCGGCATCAATGGCACGGGCATTGCGCGCGATGCTTCTGGGCGTGGCTTGAAAGTAATGTTGTGCGAAAAGGGCGACTTGGCCTCGGCCACATCGTCCGCCAGCACGAAACTGATCCACGGTGGTCTGCGGTATTTGGAATATTATGAATTTAAAATGGTGCGCGCGGCTTTGGCCGAACGCGAAGTTTTGCTGCAACTGGCCCCGCATATCGTCAAACCGTTGCGGTTTATTCTGCCGCACAGCCCCAGATTGCGTCCGGCGTGGCTGATCCGGTTGGGCCTGTTTTTGTACGACAACCTCGGAAAACGCAAAAAATTACCGGGATCGGGCTGGCAGAAATTACCCGGCACCGTCTATGGCGATCCTTTGGTCCCCGGCATCACCAAAGCCGTTCAGTATTCAGATTGTTCCGTCAGCGACAGCCGTTTGGTGGTGTTGAACGCGGTGGATGCCTCTGAACGCGGTGCCAAAATTCTCACCCGCACCGAATGTGTCAAAGCCGTGCCCTTAAAAGACAAACCCGGCTGGGAAGTCACCTTGCACGATACCAAGAGCGGAGCCGAAACAATCGTGCACGCCCGCACCATCGTGAATGCCACGGGGCCTTGGGCGGAACTCAGCCTGCATGAGGTCATCGACGGCATTACGCCCCCTAAAATGCGTTTGGTCAAAGGCAGTCACATCGTCGTGCCCCGCCTGTTTGACCACGACAAAGCCTATATTTTCCAAAATACCGATCGCCGCATTGTGTTTGCCATACCGTTTGAACAGGACTTCACCTTGATCGGCACCACCGATGTTGATTTGATTGAGGACTTAAACGTGGTGCGGCCTTCGCCCGATGAAGTTGATTACCTGTGCACGGCGATCAATTTATTTTTCAAAAAGAAAACCACACCCGACGATGTGGTCTGGTCGTTTTCCGGGGTGCGGCCTTTGTTGGGCGAAAAAGGCGATGATGCGGCTGAGCTTACCCGCGATTATCGCTTAAATTTGCAACACGCCTCCGAAGGCTCGGCGGCGCTGTCCGTGCTGGGTGGGAAAATCACCACGTACCGGGTGCTGGCGGAAAAAACCATGGTTAAGCTGGCCAAGGTTTTGGATTTTTCCAAAGGACCGTGGACCGCCGATGCACCCCTGCCCGGTGGCGATATTTCAGGCGGCGACCTGCCTGCCTTTAGTGATGCCATGCGCAAACATTTTCCGTGGGTGCCCAGCGAAGTTTTGGTCCGTTACATCAACACCTATGGCACCCGCCTGATGATGGTCTTAGACGACATGAACAAAGTATCTGACATGGGCATCGATTTTGGCGCTGGCCTGTATGAATGCGAAGCGCGCTATTTGATCGAACACGAATGGGCGCTGACCGCCGACGACATTTTATGGCGGCGCACCAAACTGGGCCTGAAAGCCAATGAAGCGACAAAAACCACCTTGCAAGAATGGGTATTGAAAAACACCGGCGGAGACCCAACATAATGTCCATGAAGCCGCTATCCGCCTTTCAATATCGCGCCCGCCAATCCATTCGGGGGGTTTTCACAGATATCGACGACACCCTGAGCACGGACGGGCGCTTAACAGCGGACGCTTATCAAGCCATGGAAAACTTACAGGATGCCGGATTTTTGGTGGTGCCTATCACCGGGCGTCCCGCAGGATGGTGCGATCACATTGCCCGCATGTGGCCGGTGGACGGCGTGGTCGGCGAAAACGGCGCTTTTTATTTTCGGTATGACCAAAAAAACAAACGTATGGATCGGCGCTATGTTGACGACGATGCCACCCGCGCGGCCAACAGACTGCGTTTGGAAAAACTTGGGAAGCATATTTTAGAGCACGTTGTGGGCACGGCGATTTCCGCAGACCAGCTGTACCGCGAAACCGATTTGGCGATTGATTTTTGCGAAGACGTCCCGGCTCTTAACCAAGCCGATATCGATCACATCGTAAAGCTGTTTGAAGACGACGGTGCCACCGCAAAGGTGAGCTCGATCCACGTCAACGGCTGGTACGGCACCTATGACAAACTGACCATGAGCCAACATTTTGCGAAAGATTGCTTGGGCATTGATTTAGACCAGACAAAATCTGAATTTGTATTTGCCGGGGATTCCCCGAACGACGCGCCGATGTTTGCTTTTTTTCCGCACGCGGTGGGCGTCGCCAACGTTCGTGATTTTGAACATCAACTGACCGCCAAACCAGCCTATGTCACAGATGATCGCGGCGGTGCCGGGTTTAGCGCCTTGGCCAAAAGCCTGATTGATGCACGGGGCGCGGTTTCATGAAACCAACCTCACCAGCGAAACACATCCAACGCAGCCTTGGGCGTGCAGTCATGTTCGGCACACAAAGCTTGCAAGCCCCCAGACAAATTATTCTTCAAGACGTCGCCATGAATTCCACTTTGAATAAACAAGGCGTCGATGCCCGCGTCCTTGGCACCGGGCATATCGGTTTCAAAGGAATCGCCCACCGCCAAAATGCGATCTTTGGAAATACCCGCCAGCGCCGTAAAACAAGTCTGATAAAGCGGCAGATGCGGTTTTCCGTAATGCAAACTGGTGCCGCCCAGGGAACTGTAAAGCCCGGCCACCGCCCCCCACAATAATAAGTTTTGCCGCCGCTGATGGCGATGCGGTCCGAATTAGCCGACACCAAAACCAAATTAGGGCTCAGCGCTTTGTCCAAAATAACGCGGTAGGTTTCAAGCTCATCAATGGGGTCGACAACGCCTGTGACCAGCAAAAAACTGGCGTCTTCGATGTGGCTGACTTCGTCCAAGCCCAAGCCGTCCATCAGGTTGCGGCTACGATCTGGACCAAGGTAATAACAGCGCCGCCCCAAGTCCCGATGTTGATCATCGGCGCGCACCTTCAAGGCTTGCCACGCGGCTTCGCCAGACGTTGCCAAGTGTGCGTAAAGGTCGGGTGTCAAACCCAGCCTTTGCATTTCGGCGGCCACCTGTTCGCTGCGCCGCGACGCATTGGAAATAATCACAACGGGTTTTTCCGCGCTTTTCAATTCACGCAAAGCTTCGATGGCTCCGCCGTACGGTGTGACGCCATCGTGCAGCACCCCCCACGCATCAATCAGAAAGGCATCGTAATGATCGACAAGGTCTCTAAACCTGTTCAATTGTGTTATCATTTTGAGCCTTCCTTTTTAAAATCAAGAGTACGACCTCAATCGCACCTTAAATATTCGACATAACCATTAAGCGTAATGTTAATATAGGGAGTATACAAAACATGAAACAGTTATCGAAACTTCATCAGTTCGCCGTAGGCACAAGCCTGATTTTGGCGGGCGCAACATTTGGTCTTGGCGGCATTGCTGCAGCCGAGGCTGCGGAATGTTCCAACCGTGGAAATCTCGACAAACGGTATTGTGACGCCGACAGATTCTTCCAAATGGCTGAACCCAAGCACTTTGGTTTTTTCGTACACCCCCGTTGAAGACCCATCCGTTTATGAAAACGTGTTTACCGAATTTCTAACGTATATGGAAAAAGTTACCGGTAAAAAAGTCAAATGGTACGGTGCGGATTCTTATGCTTCACAAGTCGAAGCCATGCGGTCAGGTCGTCTTCACATTGCCGGCATTTCTACCGGGCCAACGGTGTATGGCGTGAACTTAGCGGGCTATGTCCCCATCGCAATTATGGGAAAAGATGATGGACGCTTTGGGTGTTGAGCCGGGCAAAGACTATAAAGTCACCTATTCCGGCAAACACGACAATTCCATCATGGGTGTTGCCAACAAAGATTACGATGCGGCACCAATTGCGTCGAGCGTCTTGGATCGATATTCGCACCATTCAAGAAACCAATGGCACGATTTAGACCGACGAAGCTCTTCAAGGCTTGAAGGTTAAAAAATCGAAAAAGAAAAAGAAGTAACTCGACTAGGATCGATTTGGTCCTCTCTTAAGCCCGTTCTTTAAGGTGGTGGTGTTGTGCGTCCCTCTCACAACACCACCGAGAACGAAGGGAAACGTAATGTTAGAAATTAAAGCCCTCTCTAAAGTTTATGCGACCGGAACTGCCGCGTTAACCGATGTATCCTTGACCATCGACAAACCACAAGTGGTCGCCATTATTGGGCCATCGGGTGCCGGAAAAAGCACCCTGATCAGATGCATCAACCGCTTGGTCAAACCGACCTCTGGCGAGGTTATCCTAAACGGTGAAAACTTAACCACCATGAAAAGTCGCGAACTGAGAAAAGCGCGTCGCCATATGGGTATGATTTTTCAAGAATACAATTTGGTCGAACGCCTGACCGTTATGGAAAACATCCTGTCGGGTCGATTGGGCTATGTCAGTTTTTTACAAGCCTTTCGCCGTAAATTTCCGGGCAAAGACGTGGCCGCTACATACAAGCTGTTGGACCGCGTTAGCCTGAAAGGGTATCAAGATACCCGCGCCGATGCTCTGTCCGGTGGGCAACGTCAACGCGTTGGCATTGCGCGTGCCTTGATTCAAAACCCAAAACTATTATTGGTCGATGAACCAACCGCCAGCTTAGCCCCCAAAACTGCCCGTCAAGTGATGCGGATTTTGGTGGAACTGGCCGACGAAGAACAAACCCCAACCTTGCTCAACATCCACGATGTGCCCCTTGCCAAAACATTCGCAAGCCGGGTCATTGGCATGCAAGACGGGCGCATTGTTTTTGACGGTTCTCCCGATGAATTGACCGAAGACGTCCTGACCCAAATTTATGGGGAAGAAGACTGGACGACAGAAGTGGGAGACGATGACAAATGAGCACCATACCCCCTTCAACTGAGCCTGAATACAAAACCGAATGGGATCGCCCCAGCCTGATCGAAGACCCGCGCTTGCGCAAGGGGCTTACTTTTGCCGCCATTGTTTATTTGCTGTGGTCCATGGGCAGTCTGGACATCAATTGGGAACGGGTGGCCGAAGGCTTGCCGCGTGCCGGAAATATTTTTAGCCGCATGTTCCCACCTGACTTTGACCGTTGGGAATTGTTATCCAAAGGCATCATCGAAAGTCTGGAAATGGCCTTTGCGGCGACCTTCATTGGCGTCATTATCGCCATACCGTTGGGCCTGTGTGCCGCCAAAAACTTGGTGCCGCGTCCGGTGTATTTAACGGCGCGCACCATCATCGTGCTGACCCGCACCTTGCATGAAGTCATCATCGCTATTTTCTTTGTGAAAATTTTTGGCTTTGGTCCCTTGGCGGGTATTTGGGCTGTGGCGTTTCGATCGGTTGGCTTTGTCGGCAAACTAATTGCCGAAGCCATCGAAGAAATTGATGAAGGTCAAGTCGAAGCCATCGAAGCCGCGGGGGCATCGAACTTTATGCCTCGATCAATCAATTTGCATGGACCGAAGTGTCGTTGATGCTGATCGGTATTTTGGGTGTCGTTGTGCTTAGTGAATTTGTTTCCGCAATGGTGCGGGGCAAAATCTCTTAAATAAAGTACGGCCTCGTTATTTTCCCATATGGGGAATGACGAGGCCGTGCATCCAATTGTACGGTTCCGTCTGGCGTACGCTGTCCACCAAAATATCCGACTCGACCCCCAATTGCCAAGCCAAGGCCATGTTGCTTGGTTTTTTGTGCAGGCTTTCAAAATTCTCAACCAGGTTCAAAGCATTATCGTCATCGGTAAAAAAGCCTTCTTTGATCAAATTTTCACGGCGGCAATACATCAACCGGGCCATTTGAAACAGGTCGTATTCGGGATGATATTGCAGGCCCCAAAACGTGCCTTTCAGGTGATGAACGCTCAACGCCTGAACACGGGTAAAGGCGTTTCCGGCTAACACTTCTGCGCCGTCTGGTAAATGCGTGACTTCATCAAAATGACTGACAAATCCGTCAAATGTAGTGGGCTTGTTTTGATACAAAGCATGGCCGCGACCAGATGGGCTTAACGTGATTTTTCGGGCAATGCCCATTTCGCGACCATTGGGGTTTGCCGCCACGGTGCCGCCCGCCGCAACCGCGGCAATTTGCAGGCCCCAGCACGTGCCAAATTGTGGCACACCCACCCGAAAAGCTTCGCGCGCCAGTTCCAGATGAATAGCCACCCGTTTGTCGGTGTTGTCTTGAACGGTCAGCGAACACCCGGTCCACGCCACGCCGTCGTAATTTTCTAGGCTTGACCCCATCGGCAAGGTCGCCCCCGGATCAGACGGATAAAGGATATCAAACGTCATTTCGGGGCAGGCTTTTTTAAGCATGTTCGCGTACAAATCGCTCGCAGAATCCATGCCGCATTTTCCAAGATTTTCCCGATCGCTTTTGGGGTATCCCTCAACGATCAAAATGTGCGGGCGAGGTTGTTTCATAAGATGTTCCTTTGGCTGATTAAGGCCGAAATAGTAAGGCCAATTAAGGCCGCCAAGCAAGCCCAAAAACCGCTTTAATTATATGACTTATAAACTTAACATATGCACTATTGCCAAGCGGTCAAAGCGGCTCTAAGCTTTTGTGTAGTTATGTATAATTTATGCAAAAAAGCCTATTTTTAGGCTCTTTTGCTCCCACAAGGCAGTTAACGATTTAAAATATTTAGGGAGATAATACGAATGGTAAAATCTAAAGGAAAATTCCTTACCGGATTGCTGGTCAGCGTCGGTATGGTGGTTGCGTCCGGTCAAGTGAATGCGGAAACTTTACGTCTGCTCACATGGGGTGGATATGCTCCYSAAAAAGTYGTTGAAATGTTYAARGCYGAAACCGGAATTACGGTTGAAGTCACAAACTCMAACAACGAAGAAATGATTTCAAAATTGCGCGCCACAGGCGGWGCAGGTTTTGATCTGGCKCARCCKTCSCAAGATCGCRTTTCSGGTGCTCAGGCTGAATACGATATTTACAAGCCTATGGACCTATCCAAAATTGATGCCAGCCAAATGATCACATCCATGTTGGAAGGCACCAAAGCCAACACAACATATGACGGCAAAGTTTATGGCGTACCGCACGTTTGGGGCACCAGTGCTTTGACCGTGAACATGGACAAGGCCCCCGGCGTCAAAGATTATCTTGATCTTTGTGATCCTAAATATGCGGGCAAAGTTTCTTACCGCATGAAACGCCCAACTTTGATCGCGTTTGCCTTTGCCATGGGTATGGACCCGTTTGCGGCCTATGGCGACAAAGCGGCTTACCAAACCATCATGAACAAAGTCGAAGCCAAATTGATTTCTTGCAAAGCCAACGTCAAGGTCTATTGGTCCGGTGGTGATGCGTTGATCAACCTGATCAATTCCAACGAAATCGTGGCGGCTATGGCTTGGGATGGTTCTGGTTGGAAAGTGAATGCTGAAAAGCCAGAAGTCAAAACCATTGCTCCTACGTCCGGTGCTTTGGGTTGGATCGATGCTTTTGTTTTGCCAAAGAAAACCAAAGCCGAAGCTGCAGCTTACAAATGGATCAATTTTGTGATGCGTCCTAAAATCGCCTCCATGATCACCGATGCTGCGGGCAACTTCACCGCGTCAAAAGGTGGCGATGCTTTTGTTGAAGAAGGTAAACGTAAACGTTTCCAAGACACCTTCCCAACAGCGGCCATCGACAACATCAAATGGTATCCTCCGGTTCCTCCTGGTTTGGAAGACATGGAAGGCAAAGTTTTGGATCACGTCCAAGCTGCTAAATAATCTAATCGACCTTTAAATTGTGGCGCAGGGATTTTCCCCCTGCGCCCCTTTTAAAATTATTATTTTTTACATTTTTATTTATAACGGGCGCACGCACCATGACGGATACACCCAGCGAAAACCAAAATTTAGATTTAGAGTGCCGCGATTTGGTGCGCAATTTTGGGGACTTTGTCGCCGTTGACAATGTATCTTTTGGCGTTCCCGAAGGTGAATTCTTTTCTATTTTAGGACCATCCGGTTGTGGCAAAACAACCATCATGCGGATGATGGCTGGCTTTCAAAAACCGACGTCTGGCGACATCCTGATTAAGGGTAAATCCGTTGTCAACGTGCCGCCCAACAAACGCCCTGTCAACATGGTGTTTCAACACTTGGCGCTGTTCCCCATGATGACGGTGGCCGAAAACATTGCGTACGGTTTAAAACGCAAGGGCCTTGGCAAAAGCGAAATCACCGACAAAGTTAATTCTGTTTTGGACCGCATGGACCTGCCCACGTCCGGTGGCAAATCCATCAACCAATTGTCCGGCGGACAAAAACAACGCATCGCCATCGCCCGGTGTTTGGTGTTGGAACCCGCCGCGTTATTGTTGGATGAACCTTTGGGCGCGTTGGATTTAAAACTGCGCGAACACATGAAGGTCGAACTGAAAAAAATGCAAGAACAGTTCGGCACAACCTTCGTCTACATCACCCACGATCAATCCGAAGCCTTGGTCATGTCCGACCATGTCGCCGTGATGAACGAAGGAAAATTCGAACAAATCGGCACGCCCCAGGATTTATATTATCAGCCCGACACATCGTTTGTTGCGGGCTTTGTCGGCGACACCAATCAATGGACCGGGCGTGTCGAAAGTGTTGATAAAACAGGTGTACGTTTGACGTCGGAAATGGGCGTGACGTTATTGGCAACCCCCGCCGGAAACACACAAATTTCCAAGGGCGATGACGTGAATATCTTTGTCCGCCCGGAATCGGTCATCATCGCCACCAACAAAAATCGAATCGCCGAAATGGATAATTCCATCACCGGCGATGTGGTGAGTATTTTGTTCAACGGCGCCAACAGCCGGGCCTTAATACGCGACCGCCAGACGGGGGGTGAACTCGATGTTGTGCTTCCCCAAACGGGCGAGTTTTCACACTTAAAACAAGGCACTGAAATGCACGTTGGCTGGGGCATGGCTCAGGCCAAGGCCTTCACAAAAACTTCTTCGAATCAGGGGGATACATGAATATTCAAACCGCCTCTCGCTTAAGCCTAATCTTGCTTTTGGCCCCCTTTGCGCTGTGGCTTTTTGTGCTGATTATTTTACCGCATGTGGATATGTTTTTGGTATCGCTGCAGGAAAAAATCGCCCCGCGCGTGTACGAGATGAGCGTTGCAAACTACGCCGAATTTTTTACGGAACCCTTGTATTGGAACACCTTTGCGCGCACCGCCGTTATGTCCATTATGGCGACSGGTYTRACNCTYGNTSATYGGYTTTCCKRTTGCCTATTACATCGCMAARATGWTGCGSGGRCGSMTKAAAARYTTTTTGTTYYTSMTGTGYTTARTYCCGTTTTGGGTCAGYGARTTGGTSCGCACKTTTGGSTGGATGATTTTGYTGCGCGAAAGCGGCGTRTTTTCCAATSTGYTKCAAKSSAYKGGYTTRGCCTCTGGCCCSGTYGAAATGYTGTAYAACGATGCCACSGTKATGGTSGGKYTGGTYTATACRTCSATGTTGTTCATGGTGGTGCCCTTGGTCAGCACGCTGGACAGCCTTGACGACAGTCTGGTCGAAGCCGGATACGATTTGGGCGGTAATGCGTTTGCAGTTCTTCGCCAAATCATCATCCCCCACGCCATGCCGGGAATCATTTCAGGCTGCATCGTTGTGTTTATGTTGACGYTGGGMAATTAYCTRACSCCGGTYTTGTTGGGSGGSAAAAACAGTTTGTGGTTTACGGAAATGATCTACACCCAATTCATCACCCGCTTTAAYTGGGAACTGGGCGCGGCSTTTGGATTTTTRCTGCTGGGYCTATCGTCTTTAATCGTTTGGTCGGGCCTGAAATTATCCCGCCAAACCTTAACCAATACGATGGGATAGGAAAAAGTCATGATACCTTCCATTCCCCAACCCCGCAGTTTTCGCGTCGCGTACCATGTGTATGTGGGCATATTTTTTGTGTATTTAATGTTGCCGTTGATCGTCGTTGGCGTTTTTGCTTTTAACGATTCCATGTTCCCGTCGTTGCCGTGGGGTGGTTTTACATTTGATTGGTTTATGAATGACAACCCCAAACGCCTCGGCCTGTTTCAAGACGGTCGTTTGCTCAGCAGCATCGGCACTTCGTTTTATGTGGCCTGTTGGGTAACGCTATTGTCGGTGCTGGTTGGGCTTAGCAATGCGTTTTTGTTTGAACGTCATAACTTCCCGTTTAAAAACGTGCTGTACATGTTTATGCTGTTGCCGTTGATTATTCCCGGCGTGATTTTGGGCATTTCAATTTTGATGTTTTCCAGCACATTGGCCAATTGGATCGAACTTAATTTAGGACTGGATTTTGAATTTTTAAGGCCCAGCACGTTCTTGGTCGTGATGGGGCAGTTTTCATTTATCGCCACCATCACCACGCTGATCATCGCGGCGCGACTGCGCAAATTTGACATATCGTTAGAAGAAGCCGCGCAAAATCTTGGCGCGTCTAAATTAACGGCGGTGTGGACCATTACCATCCCCTTTTTAAAACCAGCTCTGATCGGCTCTATAATCGTTTCATTTTTAATGTCGTTTGAAAACTTCAACACAACATTGATGTTGGTGGGGTCAGACCAGCCATTGACCATCGCCATGTACGGACGCCTGCGCGAAGGCTCTACGCCGGAACTCAACGCCCTGGCGTTATTGTTGATGGTGGTATCGGGAACCATGGCTTTGATGAGCGTCTTTGTGCAACGTGATAAGACCTAAGTTATGAGCCTTTACCTGCCCAAAATTATCGGCCACCGTGGGGCTTCTGGTCATGCGCCGGAAAACACCTTGGCGTCTATTCAATGTGCCTTGGACTTAGGCACCCAAGCGATAGAAATCGACGCCACGGTCAGCCAAGACGGCATCGCTATGGTGATGCATGATTTTAACGTGGACCGGACCACAGATGGTCATGGGCCGTTGATTTTAAAATCAGCGGCTGACATTCAAGGCTTGGATGCAGGATCAACGTTTGATGAAAAGTTCAAGGGCGAACGCATCCCCAAACTCAGCGAAGTATTAGACCTGATTTCAGCCCATGACGTTGTGTTGAATATCGAAATCAAAACCACCCTGGGCTGGGAAGAACCCACAGCTAGGGCCGTTGCAAAAACTCTTAAATCCCATGAAACCGTCCAAGACAAAATCTTCATCTCGTCCATGAGCATGCTGGCGTTGGATATCTTTCACGACCTCATGCCTGACCTGCCCAAAAGCATGATCGTTTATGCCATTCCCGAAAACTGGTCAGACCGCATGATGCAACACCGTTGCCAAAGCCTGCATTGTTATCATGAATTTGTGACCGCCGACCTTGCCCAAGGCTTGCATGAAAAAGACTATCACCTTAATGTCTATACTGTGAACGATGCCACGCAAGCCAAGGCTCTTTTTGACTTGGGCGTGGATGCGGTGTTTACGGATTATCCCGATAAATTATTAGCGGCATTATGATTATGTTTAAACCTTTAGCGCTTGCTGTTCTGATGGCTTTAACCTCGACCGCTTGGGCGGGCGAAGCAGACGTTGTGGACGCAAAAATCAACAAAACGAGCTCTGAAACTTATCGAATTTCTGTCAGTGTTTTGCATGCCGATTCCGGATGGGATCATTATGCGAACAGCTGGGAAGTTCTGGACCAGAACGGTACAGTTTTGGGCACCCGTGTTTTGCTGCACCCTCATGAAAACGAACAGCCGTTTACGCGCTCTTTATCGGGTGTGAAGATTCCCAAGGGCACATCTAAAATCACCATCCGCGCCCATGACTTGGTTCACGAATTTGGCGGAAAGACCTTGACGCTTTCGCTTCATGACTGATTTTGATGTCATCATCATTGGCGGCGGGGCGGCGGGTTTGATGTGTGCCGGCGAAGCCCACAAACGCGGGCGCAGCGTTTTGCTTTTGGATCACTCTATAAAGGTCGGTGAGAAAATCCGCATTTCCGGCGGTGGGCGGGCAAACTTCACCAACCTGCATATGACGGCTGCAAATTACCTTTCCCATAACCCGCGCTTTTGTGTATCGGCCTTAAAACGATATGACCAACATGATTTCATTGAACTGATTGAACGGTACGCCATTGCCTATCATGAACGTGAACACGGGCAATTGTTTTGCGATGGTTCAGCAACACAAATCATCGAAATGTTGTTGGAAGAATGTCGCGGCGTGCGTATCCAAACCGAAACATCGGTCTTGGGTGTCAGCAAAGACGAAAATGTTTTTACCGTTTCCACCAACCGTGGACCAATGACCAGTGATGCCGTGGTGATCGCCACCGGGGGACCGTCGATCCCTAAAATGGGGTCCAGCGATTTTGCTTACACCGTCGCTAAATCCTTTGGCTTAAACGTCGTTGAACCACGTCCGGGATTGGTGCCGCTAACCTTTGATTTTGAAATTTTAGAAAAACTTGATGGCCTTGCTGGCGTGTCCTTAGACGCCACAGTTAAGCTGGGCAAGGTAACCTTTCAAGAAGCCTTGCTGTTCACCCACAGGGGCCTCAGCGGGCCGGTCATTTTGCAAATTTCATCCT
Source organism: Rhodospirillaceae bacterium (assembly GCA_002401565.1). Lineage (GTDB taxonomy): Bacteria > Pseudomonadota > Alphaproteobacteria > Rhodospirillales > Magnetovibrionaceae > JANLGW01. The sequence goes on along the minus strand of NVTL01000042.1, from coordinate 6,503 downwards.
ATTGGCGTGCGGGCGATACGCTCACCGTCAACTTGCTGCCGGACACCAATGTCTTTGACCATTTAAGCCAAGCCAAAACCAGCCAACCGAAAAAAGACGTGCGTACTGTTTTGGCACACATTCTGCCCAAAAGCTTAGCCACAAAAATGACGGATTGGACCGGATGCAACGGTCGTTTGTGCGAGACATCGGACAAAGCGCTGCGAAAACTTTCTGACCACATCAACGCTTGGCAAATCACCCCCAACGGGTCAGAGGGCCTGCGCACCGCCGAAGTCATGGTTGGCGGTGTAGACACCATCGAGCTGTCGTCCAAAACCATGGAAGTCAATGCCGTGCCCGGCTTGTATTTCATCGGCGAAGGCGTCGACGTCACCGGGCATCTGGGTGGATTTAATTTCCAATGGGCTTGGGCATCAGCTCAGGCTTGCGGGCGGGTGGTTTAAACAAGCACCCGGTCTTTGGGCAGGGTGAATGTGGCTGTGGTGCCTTTGCCCAATTCACTTTCAAGGGTGAGCGTTCCGCCGTGCAATTCGGCCAACCCTTTGGTCAGCGGCAAGCCCAGTCCGGTGCCTTCGTTTGCGCGGTTTAAACCACTGTCCACCTGACCAAACGGGCTCATGGCTTTGGCGAGGCCCTGTTCATCCATGCCGATGCCGTTGTCCTGAATACTTAAACAAAAAGACCCATCCGTTTCAATCTTTTGGCGCACCACGACTTCGCCATGTTCTGCTGTAAATTTCACCGCGTTGCTGAGCAAATTCAACAAAATTTGTTTGATGCGGCGCTGATCGACATACACATTTAAATCTTCATACCCAGCCACGCACGTGATGGTAACCTTTCCTTTTTCGGCGCGCGGATTAATCAAGCGCACGGCGGCCACGATCAAATCGTTCAAATTGACTTTTTCATCATGCAAGCCCAACGCTTTGCCTTCCATCGCCGATACATCCAAAATATCGTTGATCAGTTCCAACAAATGCAAACCAGAATCATGAATGTCATTTAAATATTCGTGGTATTTTGGATTGTCTATGGGGCCAAATATTTCTTCTTTCATGGTCGACGAAAAACCGATGATGGCATTCAAGGGTGTGCGCAATTCGTGGCTGGTGTTCGCCATCAAATGAGATTTTGCCCGGTTCGCAATTTCCGCATGTTCCTTGGCTTCTAACATTTCCTGTTCGGCAATCTTGCGTTGGGTGATGTCTTCGTGGGAGGCAAAAAAATGGGTGATCTCGCCTTCGGATGACAAAATTGGCGCAATCATCGCATTGGCCCAAAACGTATCGCCATTTTTACAACGGTCTTTTAATTCTCCACGCCATACCTTGCCTGATTTTATGGTGTCCCATAATTCCTTGTACAGCGTCGTTGGCGTTTGTTTGGATTGTAAAATGTTTGGATTTTTCCCCAGTACTTCTTGTGGAGAATAGCCAGAAACCTCGAAGAATTTTTGGTTGGCATATTCAATGATGCCATCTGTATCGGTGATGAACATCATTGATGGGCTTTGTTCGACCGCTTGGCTGAGCTTACGCAAATCCTGAGTGCGTTTTTGGACCAAGCGTTCTAAATTATCACGACTTTGTTTGACCTCTTTACCCATTTGAATAAAGATCGTCAGGAAATAATAAACCACCAACATATAGGCAATCACCCGCAGGATGTGCCACAACCACCACGGTGAATCCCAAAGTTCGGAAAGTTCAAACAACAAGCCCGCAATCCCAAACAAAAAGGCATGGGTCGAAAAAATCGTTTTATCGGTTCTGCTGACGTCTGGCTGACCCAAAACAAAATAAGCCGCCGCCCCTAAAAAACCAATGCCGCCGACAATATTCAAGCTTGCGGCAACCACCGTAAATTGACCGTTGGCCACCATAGTCGGCAAGTATCCAGAAAATCCAAGGGATGCAAAACCACCCAAAACAGAAAACGTAAAGACATAAAAAGGCAGAACGTCCGCCACCGGATGGCTGGAAATCCGTCTCGGCAACCAGATCATGACAAAAAACAAACCGCCGACAAAGGTCGCAAAACTATGCAACCAAACGAACGCTTCCCCGGCATTTAAAATGGCATGAAAGCCGTCAAAAAGGCCCATGCTGATCAGGCCACAGGCCACCCAAACATAGCCCGGATGTAATTTTCCGGCTGACCGCATCAACATCACCAAAGTTGCAATGATCAGGGCGGCAAAGGCCCCTAAACCTTCGACCACAGCATGAAAAGTCACATAGTCCCAACGCCAGTCCGGAATCGTTTGGGTCAGGGCGTAGCCGCCAACGATGGGCAGCACGCCGCCGAACAAAAACATGATCAACAATGGTGATGTAAAAAAGTTTTTCAATTCAAATCCTTAAAGACTAAATATTGTGAAACAGTAGATCATGTTCAAGAGCATCTGGCAAAAAAAGGGCTACCCAAAGGCAGCCCTTTTCATCAGTATGGGCTATGATTTAGCCTCTCAACTCGCCACCTGTGGCTTTCAGAACCGCGGCTTTGACCTTCGTCGTCACGGCTTCGATGTCATCGTCTGTGAGGGTTTTTTCAAAGGGTTGAAGGGTCACTTCGATGGCAACGGATTTTTTACCTTCACCAACATTTGCGCCTTCGAACACATCAAAAACACGAACTGAATGGATCAGGGCTTTATTGGCCCCGGTTGCCGCACGGACAATTTTTTGCACGTCAACATCTTGGTCAACCACAAAGGCAAAGTCACGATCCAACGGTTGGAAAGAAGACATTTTCACCAAAGGCCGAGCTTGACTGGCCTTGATTTTTTGTTTGGGCAAGTTATCCAAGAACACTTCAAAGGCCACAATAGGACCTTTAACATCCATTTTTTTCAACACGCCCGGATGTACTTCGCCAAAGTTTGCCAAAATGGTTTTGGGGCCCAAGCGCAAGGTGCCGGACCGTCCGGGGTGATACCAATCTGGACCACCTTCGAACACCAACAGATTGGCTGTGGGCGCCCCTGCTGCTTTTAAGGCGGCCAGCGCATCGGCCTTGGCATCAAACACATCAACCTTGCGATCCTTGCCCATCCAATTGCGCACATCGGCTTGACCTGACCGCACGCCCGAGGCCACGACGGCTTGTTCGTTCGCTGCGTCACCCGCAAATTGTGGCCCCACTTCGAACAAGGCCCCGCCTGTGTGACCATGGGCATCGTTGCGCCCAATCGCCGCAATCAAGTTGGGCAAAACGCTGGGCCGCATAACGTCAAGGTCAGCGGAAATCGGATTGGACAATTGCAAACATTCAGGAGCCCCGCCAAACAATTCAGCGTGAGCTTTCGGCAAAAACGAATAGGTCACGGCTTCGACCAAACCACGGGCTGCCAAAGTCCGGCGCACCTTGCGACGTTTTTGCATTTGTGGTGTCAGAGCCGAAGATGGCAGGCTGTCGGGCCGTTCCAACGATACGTGGGGAATGTTGTGATAACCATTCACGCGGACAATTTCTTCGACCAAGCACGCTTCACCGACCATATCGCCGCGCCAAGCGGGAACATCAACGGACCAGTTTTCAGCTGAATTTTTGTGCACGCCGAAACCAAGTACGGTCAAGATACGTTCCATTTCGTCTTCACCAACGTCAACACCTGTGAGGCCTTGAACCCGTGTGGGACGAAAATCAATGGCGCGTTGCCAATCGGGCCCAGCGCCAGCAACGATCGTATTAGACGGCTCGCCCCCACAAAGATCCATGATTAAACGCGTGGCATTTTCACAGCCATCAATCGCCAAGTCATTATCAATACCGCGTTCAAAACGATACCGAGCATCGCTCATAACATTAAGCTTGCGCCCCGTCACAGCGGTGCGGATAGGATCAAAAATAGCGGATTCAACAAACACATTTACGGTRTYTTCRGTACACCCTGTTKCCKCGCCMCCCATTACRCCRGCAATCGCTTCGGCTTTRATATCATCGGCGATCACRCACATGGTKKCATCAAGTTYGTATTCTTTACCGTCCAACGCCARWAKTTTTTCACCSGMTTTWGCCAAACGMGCCGTGATGTTGCCCGTGACTTTATCGGCATCAAACACGTGCAATGGCCGACCCAAATCAAACGTTGAATAATTGGTGATGTCGACCAAAGCGGAAATTGGATTCGCGCCAATGGCGTTCAAACGATCCTGCATCCATTTTGGCGAAGGCCCGTTTTTGACACCACGGATCAAACGGCCCACAAATTGCGAACAGGCTTCTAAAGCATCGTCCGGAAAATCCAGTTTCACATCGATGGGACTGTCAAACGTCCCTGCAATGGCTTTGATGTTCAATGGTTTCAGCGTACCCAAACCGCTGGCGGCCAAATCGCGCGCAATGCCGCGCACGCCCAAACAATCGCCTCGATTAGGGGTAATGGCAATTTCGATCACCGGATCGCCAAGGCCCATGACGTCAACGGCGCGGGCGCCAACTTCGACATCTGCGTCCAGCTCAACAATGCCATCGTGTTCGTCACTGATGCACATTTCACGTTCCGACAACATCATGCCATTGGAGTCAACGCCACGAATGGTCGCGGCACCCAATGTAAAGTCGAGGCCCGGAATATACATGCCTGCCCCGCCAAAGACACCTTTAAGGCCCTTGCGCGCATTTGGAGCGCCGCACACGACTTGAAATTTTTCAGTGCCGTTATCAACGGTGAGCACTTGAAGCTTGTCGGCATCGGGATGTTTTTCGGCGGTGAGAACTTCACCGACGACAAACTCTTCCAAACCCTTGGACCGATCTTCGATGCCTTCGACTTCCAAGCCCAACATGGTCAGGCGTTCGGAAACTTCGGTTAATGTGGCATCGGTGTCTAGGTGGTCTTTTAACCAATTTAAAGTGAACTTCATGGGTTTAATCCTCCGACCATGGATGGCACATCCAGGGCGCTAAATCCGTAATGGCGCAACCACCGCAAATCAGATTCATAAAACGTGCGCAGATCGGGAATGCCGTATTTCAACATGGCGATGCGTTCGATTCCCACACCAAAGGCAAAGCCCTGATACTCAGTCGAATCGATGCCACAGTTTTCCAAAACCTTTGGATTGACCATGCCGCAACCCAAAATTTCCAGCCAAGAATCACCATGGCCGATTTTAAATTCTCCGCCTTCGCGCGTGCAGCCAATGTCGACTTCGGCGGACGGTTCGGTGAACGGGAAATAACTGGGGCGAAACCGCACGGGTAAATCTTCCACGCCAAAATAAGCGCGGCAAAATTCAATCAACGTGCCTTTTAGGTGACCCATGTGAACGGTTTTATCAACCACCAAGCCTTCGACCTGATGAAACATCGGCGAATGGGTCGCGTCATAATCACAACGGTACGTGCGACCCGGTGCAATCACACGAAACGGCGGCTTGCCCGCCATCATGGTGCGAATTTGTACGGGGGATGTATGGGTGCGCAAAACCTTGCGGCCATGTTCACCAGTGCCAGGCAAATAAAAGGTATCGTGTTCTTGACGCGCCGGATGATCGTCGGGAATGTTCAAGGCACCAAAGTTATACCAGTCGTCTTCGATTTCGGGACCCTCGGCCACACCAAAACCCATTTCGCCCAAAATTGAGACCACTTCTTCGATGGTTTGGCTGATGGGGTGAATGTAGCCTTCGGATTCGGGACGGGTCGGCAAGGTCACATCGACTTTTTCGCTCAGCAGTTTTGCGTTCAGTTCCGCATCGGCCATGTCCGCTTGCTTGGCTTCAATCGCCTTGGCAACTTCACCTTTAAGCATATTCAACGCCTGACCTGTGGATTTGCGGTCTTGGGGGCTCAGCTTGCCCAGCGTTTTCATTTGCGCGGTGATCAAACCTTTTTTGCCGAGCGCTTTAACGCGCACATCATCAAGTTCTTGAAGCGTACTGGCGGCTTCGACTTCGGCCAAAAGGTCTGTTTTTAATGTTTCCGTGTCCGACACGATATAGTCCTTTTCATAAAAAAAAGGGGCCAGCGTCTGGCGCTAGCCCCTCTCAAATAACTCAAATCCATTATAAATGTATTTGGTTTTTTACTTAGCGAGAGCGGCCTGAGCCTGTTCCACTAAGCTTGTAAATGCTGCGGGTTCGCGAACAGCAAGATCGGCCAGAACCTTACGGTCCAATTCGATACCCGCTTTCGCCAAGCCGTTCATGAACGTTGAATATTTCATGTCGTTCAAACGGGCTGCAGCGTTGATGCGTGTAATCCACAATTTGCGAAATTCGCGTTTTTTGGCGCGACGATCACGGTAAGCATACTGCATACCTTTTTCGACACGTTGAATGGCAATGCGGAATGTATTTTTATTACGACCGCGATAGCCTTTGGCGGCGTCGGTTATTTTTTTGTGGCGGGCGTGTTTTGTGACGCCGCGTTTTACTCTGGACATATTTTATACTCCGTCTCTGACGCTATTTAGCGTACGGCATGTAAGATTTTACGATACGTGCATCTTGTGCACACAAAAGCATGGTACCCCGTGCTTTACGCTTCAT
>NVTL01000041.1 GCA_002401565.1 Rhodospirillaceae bacterium | reverse complement strand
GAAGGAGTTGTGCGTGTGCCTTCGGCGTTTTCCAAAACCTTGGCTTCGCCGCCTTCCATGATGGCCACACAGGAGTTTGTGGTGCCCAGATCGATACCGATAACTTTACTCATAATTTCTTCTCCGTCTTAGGCGAACATTTGGTGGCCTAAAATAGCACCACCTTGGGTTCCCTTAATATTTATGTTTGTCGCTTGAACCGTATATATGCCTAGAAAATCCCAGATGCAACGTTTTGCCCGTTCTTTTTAGGTTTCCTGATCGATATTTTGACCGGGTGCGGTGGCGCTAGTATCAATGGCAAGAGCAGCCTCTTTTGTTTCCGCTTCGGCCTTTGGCCCGCCAGTCGATACAATCACTTGCGCAGGACGCAACAGGCGGTCGTGCAAAGTAAAGCCGCCGCGCAGGGTTTTCATCACCGTATTGGCGGGCAAATCTGCATCTTCGACCTGTTGCACGGCTTCGTGAACATTGTGGTCAAAAGCTTGCCCATCCGCTGCAACGGGTTTGATGTTGTGGGCGCCAAATACGCTGATCAATTCTTTTTGGGTCATGTCGATGCCGACATACAGATTGTCCAGATTTTGATCGTCTTTGCGGGCTTCTTCGGTGACGCTCATCAAGGCAAAGCCCAGATTATCGGCAACGCGCAAGATATCACGAGCAAAATTGGTCAGAGCATATTTGCTGGCGTCTAGTTTTTCACGCGCCGCAATCCGACGCGTATTTTCAACTTCGGCCTTGGCGCGCAGAACCTGGTCTTTCAGATCAGCAATTTCCGCGGCGTAATCGGGCACATCTTCGGTAACATCAATGCCGTCAACACTGTCCGCTTCACGTGCGTTCTCAATTTCAGCATCAAGCTCAGCCTGAATCTCCGCATCGATATCAACTTGGTCAGCAGGCTCAGAATTCGCAGTCTCGTCATTCATGGTGGCGTTCATGGGTCTGTCACTTTTTTAAGTCAAGAGGAGTGTTGACCCGTATGTAGCCTATTTTGAGAGGTGTGCAAGAGATTACAGTGAAAAGGCCACCTTTCGTCCGTCATGCGCGGGCCTGACCCGCGTCTCCATGACTTGAAATAGGCAAAGTCGTGGATGACCGGATCAAGTCCGGTCATGACGGGGGTGGCGGCGTCTTAAATTTTCGGCTCACCACAGAGATCACAGGAGATGCTAATTAATTTACGAATAGCGTATAGGTATTCGTCTCGGTTGATTACACCAAAATAAGATGGCAATAATTGTATAAAGTGCCTTCCAATCAATCATGTGTTAGCTTTCTAAGGCTATAAGTAAATTCTTAATTCTGACAGTCCTGAGGGATAACCAGTGAACACAATTTTCCGTATAAGGCTCTTGTTTATAAGGTTTCGAAATTTTGCTGATCAGGCGTTTCGCTATTTGCTAAATCGCCCTTACAGTATTGGGACAATTGCGGAATTAAATGTTAACCTCATAATAAGATTAGCTGAGCCAGATGCTAGGCAAATTGGATACGACAATGAGTTTGATGAGGTTGTCAATCTTGCCTGTCTAAAAGCAGTCTACCCAGAATTATTCAATGAAGATTTAAGAGAAGAGTTTCTCAAAGAAAGAACGCCCGAAAACAAAGATTACTTTGTAAGCCAACTTAAAAAATCGTCAAAGTATTTAGAAATAATTGATGGACTTATCGAGCAAGCCAAGAAGCTTGAAGCATACAACAAATGGGTTTCTGTCTCACTCTTATGCCGACACTATGTAAAAAACATCACTCACTTTACCCAAGCTTGTGACGTTTGGCTACTACTTGAAGCAAGAAAATATATTCCTGATGCCAAACCGCTTTTAAAGCCTGATGTCTCCAGATTGAGAAAGCAGGGTGATTTGGCTTTTGATCAACTCCTCTTCGAACTTACAGAAAGAGATGCGATCAAGATTGATATTAAGGGAAGTTATATTTCAACAGGAATTACGCTACTTTCTTCTATTATCCTAGTCATTGGATATTTTTATACAATTTGGTTTTATGGTCATTTTAATATCGAGGTTCATAAATTTCTTGGTATAGCCGACTATCTCTCTGCGAGCCTAGAGCAAATTCACATCGTTTTACAAAGCACCCTACTATCAGCGGTATTCCTATTTGCTGGTTTAAATAACTCTTCAAGAAAATCTGTTGCGCAAATCAGACACGAACACTCGAAGCCTGATTATCCAATTATATTTATTTGGATTGGCATCGTTTTGATAAACATTAATGTAATACTTACGCCAGAATTTAGATACTTACGCCTGGTGGCTGTTTCATTTGATATTTTGATTATAGGGTATTTAATTGCTCCAAAAATTGCTCGCCACTATTTCAAACAAAACATACCTGCATGGTTCGTCATAGCCATGGCATTCGTTATTTTTTCAAACCTTTTTCGGGTTGTTTACACTGACATTGAAAAAATTAAGAAAATTAAAGATGATGAAAATTATTGTGAAGGAGTGACTTTTGCCCCGAGTAGCAAGCTTCACAACAGACAATGCGAAGTCGTGTTGCTAGGCGCATCATCGAATTATGTTTTCTTTCTTGAAAAAAAATCTCAGATGTCTATAGCTATTCCTAGAAGCCAAGTCATTCACTATACTATCAAAGAATCAGATGGTGCCTCTATATACGAATGGATAAATGAAAAATTAGACTTAATTTCACTGACTATCATGCCAGAGAGACCTGTCAAAAAATAGCCTACTACAAAATAAACGGAACACAATCAGGTGTTTGTTTTACAAAACACCTGATTGTGTCAGGAAACCACTACCCAAYCAAACGCCCAACCAATTTCGCCGTATAATCGACCATCGGAATAATGCGGGAATAGTTCATGCGGGTTGGGCCTATTACGCCTATGGCGCCTACGATGCTTTTTTCGCTGTCGTGATAGGGGCCGACGACCATGGAACAGCCGGATAAGYCGAACAAGGTATTATCTGATCCGATGAAGATTTGCACGCCTTCGGCGGTGTCCGCGCTGGCGATCAGGTTCGATAGGGTTTCTTTGGTTTCCAACGCCTCAAACAACGCGCGGATTTGTTCCAAATCAGCTTCGGCCCCCAAATCACCCAATAAATTGGCTTGGCCGCGAATGATGAGGGCAGAATGATTGTGATCATTGTCCCCGCCCGCCCATACGGCGACCCCGGCTTCGACYACTTTTTGYGTCAATTGATCCAATTCGACTTTGTGTTGGGCCAGTTCTGTTTTGATGGTGATCAACGCATCGTCCAAGGTCCGCCCCACCAAACGCGCCGACAAATAATTGGTGGCTTCGATCAGGGCTGAGGGCAATACCCCCACGGGCAATTCAATAATACGGTTTTCCACCACGCCGTTTTCGGTGACCATAACCACCAGCGCGCGGCCCGGTTTAAGCGCTACAAATTCGATATGTTTCAACGGAGCCTTGCTTTTGGGCGCCAGAACCATGCCCGCACAATGGGAAAGTCCGCTTAACGCTTGGGTGGCGTTTTCCAACATACCTTCCAACGATTGACCCGATGCTTTGCACTTACCCTCAATAGAATGACGTTCCGCAGCGCTTAAATTACCGACTTCCAACAGTCCATCAACAAACATTTTAAGACCCGCCTCGGTCGGCAAACGCCCGGCGGACGTATGCGGGGCAAACAAAAGCCCGGCGTCTTCTAAATCCGCCATAACGTTGCGAATGGTGGCGGGCGATATGTCTATACCCGGTTGGCGACTGAGCGTGCGCGAGCCCACGGGGGTGCCCGATTCCAAGTATCCATCCACAATGCGCCGAAATATTTCGCGTGATCGTTCGTTCAGGTCTGTAATCATGTCATCAATCTATGTTAGCTTACCCCAACATTCAATGATTCTAAGGAACAACACACAATGAGACCTTCTGGCCGCAAGCTTGACGAAATGCGCACCGTGACATTAGAAACCGGATTTTCCAAACATGCCGAAGGGTCATGCTTGATTAAAGTCGGCGATACCCACGTGTTGTGCAACGCATCCTTGGAAGAACGCGTTCCACCCTGGATCAGAGGCACGGGAAAAGGCTGGGTCACCGCCGAATACGGCATGTTGCCCCGCGCCACCAATACCCGCATGGGCCGCGAAGCCGCACGGGGCAAGCAATCGGGCCGCACCCAAGAAATTCAACGCCTGATCGGGCGATCGTTGCGCGCCGTAACCGACATGGAAGCCATGGGTGAATTGCAAATCACGCTCGATTGTGACGTTTTGCAAGCCGATGGCGGCACCCGCACGGCCAGCATCACCGGGGCCTTTGTGGCTTTGCATCTGGCGTTTCAAAAGGCCAAGGAACGCGGCCTGATTGAAACGATTCCTTTGGTCGATCATGTGGCCGGAGTAAGTTGTGGCTTGTATAAAAACACTTCCGTACTAGATTTAGATTACATAGAAGATTCCGCCGCCCAAGCCGATACCAACTTTGTTCTCACCGGAAACAAGGGTATCGTTGAAATTCAAGGCACCGCAGAAGACTATCCGTTCAGTGAAGAACAATTCATGGAACTGATGACTTTGGCAAAAAAAGGCGTGTTGGAATTGGTTGAGTTGCAAAAGAAAGCCCTGAATTTAGATTAATGGATTTAAAGTAATGGCCAGCAGAATATTTGACGAAAAAAAATTAGTCATCGCGAGTCACAATCCGGGCAAAGTCCGCGAAATTGGCGAGCTTTTGGCCCCGTTTAAAGTCGAGGTGGTTTCAGCCGGGGATTTGTTTCTGCCCGAACCCGTCGAAGACGGAGAAACCTTTACCGACAATGCCAAAATCAAGGCTGTCGCGGCGGCCGTAGCGTCAAACTTGCCCGCTTTGGCCGACGATTCAGGATTGTGCGTGCATGGCCTGAACGATCAACCGGGCGTGTATTCCGCGCGCTGGGCCGGACCCACCAAGGATTTTAGCGTCGCCATGCAAAAAGTCGAACAGGCTTTGGTCGCGGCTGAAAATAAGGATGAGGCCAACGAGGTCGACCGCGGGGCTTATTTTGCCTGCGCCTTGACCCTTGCGTGGCCCGATGGTCATACGGAAAGTTTCGAAGGCCAAGTGCAAGGCACCATGGCATGGCCACCAACCGGAACAAAGGGTTTTGGGTACGACCCCATATTTGTTCCAGAGGGTCACAGCCAAACCTTTGCACAAATGGAACCGGAACAAAAACACGCCATGAGCCACCGCGCCAACGCCTTTCAAAAACTGGTCGAAGCTTGTTTTGAAGCGCCATAAAACACGTAAAAGGTAATCATTGCTCTCGAATAACTTGCAGGTTAATTTGATTCTCAAACTAGGGAGAAAGAATATGCCTGACACTAATGATCCAGCCGTTCCAATATATGAGCATTTGATGTGGCCCACACTCAAAGCTATCGAACATCTCGGGGGATCGGCTACAAATGCCGAAATTTTATCTAAGGTTATTGAAATTGAAAATATTTCCGATCAAGTACAAACCATTCAGCACATTAATGGCCGCCAATCTAAACTCGACTACAATTTGGCTTGGGCACGGACCTACTTAAAAAAAGGCCATGCGATAAATAATAGTGAAGTTGGTGTCTGGTCTGTAACAGACCTAGGAGAAAAGTTAAAAAAATCAGGTGTTGCTGAAATTTTTAGTCAAATAAAATATAAGCGTCACCCGTTTAATAAACGTTCTTCAAGTACTGAGCTATTTCTACTCAATGACACTTCTTCTTTATTTGACACCGCTCCTGAAGATGATAATTGGCGTGATACTCTCTTAAAAGTCGTCAAATCTATTGAACCCTCAGCTTTTGAACGCTTATCGCAACGAATTTTACGAGAATCAGGCTTTAAATCTGTAAAAGTTACGGGACGTTCAAAAGACGGCGGTATCGATGGAATTGGCATTCTTCAGATCAATTTAATTACGTTCTCCATTGCATTTCAATGCAAGCGCTACGAAGGTAGCGTCAGCTCTCCTCAAATTCGAGATTTTCGAGGAGCCTTAGATGGAAAATGTGAGAAGGGCTTATTTATAACAACAGGTAGCTTTACTGCTGAAGCAGAAAAAGAAGCAAACAGAGATGGGGCAAAAAATATAGATTTAGTGAATGGGGAACGTTTATGTGATTTACTTAAAGAGTTATCCTTAGGCGTATCAACGCAAATCATTGAAGAAGTAAGTGTCGATGAAAAATGGTTTAAACAAATATAACCCCTTTCACATCGCATTTTATAAATAGGACCTTAACCTTGCCCATACAAACACCTCATTCCCTCGCCTTGTATGTGCATTGGCCGTGGTGTTTGTCGAAATGTCCCTATTGTGATTTTAATTCCCGCGCGCGTCTGCCCGATGACCAAGATCAGGCCGATTATCGTGCCGCGATTTTAGCGGAATTAAACTATTTCGCTGAGTTAACAAAAGACCGCACCATCAGCAGCATCTTTTTTGGGGGCGGCACCCCCAGCCTGATGGACCCGGCCACTGTTCATGACATTATTTCGACCGCTGAAGGGTTGTGGGGGTTAGACAAAAACTGTGAAATCACCCTTGAAGCCAACCCAACATCCATTGAGGCCTCTAAATTTAGGGGCTTTCAGGGTGCCGGCGTCAACCGGGTTTCTGTTGGTATACAATCTTTAAATGATGCATCGTTACAACAACTTGGCCGAGAGCATTCGGTGCAGGAAGCCTTGCAAGCCTTGGACATTGCGCGGGCGATATTCAATCGTTACACATTCGATATTATATATGCTCGCCCCGATCAGGGTTTGGGGGAATGGCATGACGAATTGGAACAGGCTTTAGAGCTGGCGGACGATCATATTTCGCTATATCAGCTGACCGTTGAACCCGGAACGAATTTTTTTAGGGCTGGTGTCGAAGAAGCCTCCCCCGATTTGGGGGCCGATTTTTATGAACTTACGCAAGAGCNCRYAAMMAMWGCSGGANNNMMCRMWWAYSASGTNNRWMCMATCACGCCAAACTGGGCCAAGAAAGTCGCCATAACCTGACCTATTGGCAAGGTCACGATTATTTAGGCATAGGCCCCGGTGCTCATGGGCGTTTAACGCAGAACCACATCACTTCGGCCCGCCATCAAATCGCTGATCCGTTGCGGTGGCAGACACAAATCACGGATTTAGGACACGGCACCGCCAAAACCCGCATACTGTCCAATCAAGACCGTTTGGAAGAACGCATTTTATCGGGATTGCGCCTCACCGATGGCATCGATTGCGAGGTCTTTGCCACACAAACAGGTCTCGCCATTATGGACGCCGTTGATGCGGACGCTTTGGCCTTTTTACAAGGCGAAGGCTTGGTCAAGCTCAGCCCTAAGACCTTTAAGGTCACGCCAAAAGGTCGACTAGTCGTTAGCGCAATTATTGAAAAGCTTTTAGTTTAAGTCATAATTTACAAAGGCTTTTGGGGCTGGATCAATAACTTTGGACTCTCGGCGCTGAACTTGCAAGACGGCCAGTCCGCGTTCTACCGCTCCGTCATATTGAAAACGAAAAATACCATCACGCCCGGTAAATCCACCCGCTTCCATCAACACATCTTGGCCATAAGGTCGAAGGCGGTCCTGAGCCCCCAAAACCACCGCCAAGGCCGTGGCATCATAGGCCAAGGTCGCCAAACGATAGGGCCGCACACCAAAGGCATCGGCAAATTTGTCCCCAAAGGCTTGGCGTTGAATAGGATCAGGCGCCGCATAAAAGCCGCCCAATAAAGCGGGCTCCGTGCCCAGACCTTTTTCATCCCATTGCCCGGTACCCAAAATCATTACTTTTTTGGGGTCGATATCATAAAACGGCAACATCGCCGCCACCGCAACCAAGCGTTTTCCGCCATCGGCAACCAGCAGGGCGTCAAACGGGGCATCGCCGAGGGTTTCCAGATTTTCGAGCGTTTTTAAGCCACGCTCGCCCAATTCATCACCGCGTTCTTTTAAAATCTTGCGTTGATCCAAAAGATTTTGCCGGCGCCAAACATAATTGGCCAACAACTTCACCGGATAAGCAAAGTCCGTGGCATTGGGTGCATAAAACTGAACTTGTGTCACTTCACCGCCCAATTCCATGACCTGTTGCGTGAGGGCTTTCAAAACAATTTCGCCGTAAGCTCCGCGCGGCGCCAAAAGACCAAAGCGAATGGCCCCTTTGGTGCTGGCATATTTCACCACACGGCGCACTTCATCGCCGGGGAAAAAACCCATGGTATACACCCCTTCGCCGACCACCCGGCGATCTGATGAAAACGCCATCACCGGCACAMCGCCTGCGCGCGCCACCGTGCCAACGGCCCGCACCGATGACGATAACAATGGCCCAACGATCAAAGACGCTCCATCCGCAATGGCCAAACGCGCGGCTTCGCCGGCACCTTCGGATGTGCCATGGGTATCGTGTACCAACAATTCAAAACTCTGGTCGGCAAAATCAAACAGCGCCATTTGTGCGGCACTTAACATCGCCTGACCAATACGCTGATTGGCCCCGGACAACGGCAATAAAATAGCCACCCGGCGTCCGCGCATGGTTGGCACAGGCGGAGGTTCGCTCAAAGCGCCATCTTCGGCGCGCGGCATACGCCCCAATAATTCTTCCAAGGAAGGCAACAACGGCGGACGCCCTTGTACGCCGGGTTGTGAGGGCAATTGCAAACCCGTTTGCAGGCTTGGGCGGGTCGGATAAATCCGCGCAATTTCAACGGGGGCTTCTTCTTGAACTTCTTCGACAACAGGGGCAGGTGGCGGAGCCGGAACCGAAGCAACCACCGGGGCCGGAGCCGGCGGAGCATTTGTGACCACCGGACCTTTGATTTGCGCACAGGCGGCCACAAACATCACGGCTGTAACGGCCATTAGTCTGTTTGATGTTTTAAACAAAATTCTCACGTTAATCTTCTTAGCCCCCTGTCCTCAGTTTATCTTCAGTATCCCCGCACAGAATTTTTAGCACAGAACTTTAGATACATTCAGATAAATCAGCACACCAACCAAGGCTTGTCTTTCAACACGAGGTTGGCGCATGATAGCCTTACGTTCTGAGCCGACAAAATGAGCCGATGGATAGGCAATTCAAATGACTGTAAGCGGCCGCGCCAAAACCAGCACCAAAAAAAGAGCCCAACAGCGCGGACGCTGGGCCGAAGTACTGGCGCGCACGATGCTTAAGCTCAAGGGTCACAAAATTCTCGCCAAAAATTATAAAACCAAAGTGGGGGAAATTGATATCATCACCCGCAAAAACAATGTCATTGGTTTTGTTGAAGTCAAAGCGCGGCGCAGCGAACGCGAAGCCGCTGAGGCTATTTCTCAACATCAAAAATCACGCATTGAACGCACGGCTGAGCATTTTATGGTGCATCAGCCCGAACATCAAAATTGCGATATGCGGTTTGATGTGGCCCTTGTGACGGGGCCGGTCTCTATCCATATTCTTTACGATGCATGGCGACCTTAAGAAGGTGTCCTTAAGACTTGTTAACCAACTGAGACTACACTTTTATTTTTCAGCGCCCATAAGGAAAACCTTTGATGATCCGCAAAACACCTGCCGTCCTTGCCTCTTTGCTGTTGCTTATTTTTAGTGTTCAGGCCTGTGCCCCCGTCGGCCTTGTATTGGGTGCCGGAGCCGCCACCGGCATGGCGGCGTATCAAGAACGCGGCGTGGATGGTGTGGCGCGGGATCTGCGCACCTCGTCTTTTATTTTCGAGCTGTATGCCCGCACCAACCACCTGTTGTTGAAAGATATCAGTGTCGAAGTGTATGAAGGCCGCGTGCTTTTGGTCGGCCAAGTCACCAACGAAGCCATGCGCGCGCAAGCCGTGCGTTTGGCGTGGACCGTCGACGGCACCAAAGATGTCATCAACGAAATTCATGTCACCAACGAAGGCGGGTTTTTAGATACCGCCCGCGATGCCTGGATCACCACCCAATTGGAAGCTAAATTGACCTTTGATGATAAGGTTTTGGCCATAAATTATGCCATCGAAACCGTAGGCGGCATCATTTATTTAATGGGCATCGCGCAAAGCCAAGCCGAATTAGATCGGGTTAAAAATCAGGCCAAATCTATTTCTTATGTGCGCCACATCATCAGTCATGTGCGCGTTAAAACGCCACAGGCCGCTCCCCTGCCGGCCCAAGCCCCTGCGGGCAATCCATAAATGACCGCACAAGCTGACCTTACCCACATCGGCCAATACCAAGACGGCGATATCAACCTCGCCACCACGGCTCTTTTGCTGGCGAAGATCAAAGACCCAAAGCTTGATATCTTGCCCTATCAACGTCATATCGACAGCCTCATCGCAGATTGTTTACAGTATAGGGGAGATGATTTTGACGATAATACATCCGCTATCGAAACGGTTCGCCAAATCATCGCTAAGCGCTATGGCTATACAGCCCAAATCGAAGACGACCTTGATGCCCAGCAGCACAATTTTGCCCTGATGATCGACCACCGCCGCGGAAGTGCCTTAAATCTTAGTCTTCTGTATGCTCATGTCCTAGAGAACATTGGTCAACCCGTTGAAATTATTGATTTTGAGGACCGTCCCTTGGTGCGTATCTTGGGCCAGCGCGAACATATACTAGTCGATCTTTTGCAAGGGGCCAGGCCCCTTAAACCCGCACAAATGCGTACAATATTTGCGGAGTCTTCGCCCTTTGCCTTGAAAGTCTTAGATAAGCGTTCAGCCTTGGTGCGCGGCCAAGATTTAACAAAATTGTATSKSWYRMSAARCAANNCMCMCRMMKSSRCMWKYWYCGTANNTTGGAAAATAGCTTGTTAATCGCCCCGAATGAACCCCGTTTATGGCGAGAATTGGGGGTTTTACAGGCCCGTCTGGACCACATTGACGATTCTATTTCGGCTCTAAAACGATATTTAGAAATATCGAAATCATCCGCATATCGCTATAGTGCTTCTCAGTTGTTGCAAGATTTACAAACCCGCAAGGATACCAAACCCTCATGAGCCTTAAAGTCGCCCTGCAGATGGACCCGGTCGAAAACATCGACATCACCGCCGACAGTACCTTTGTGATTGGCTTGGAAGCACAAAATCGGGGGCATGAATTGTTTTATTATCAGCCCGACGACCTGCAATATGTGGGCGGCAAGGTTTTGGCGCGTGTGCAAAGTCTGGAACTTCGCGACGAGGTCGGCAATCATTGCACTTTGGGCGCAGCAAAAGTGATTGATCTTTCGACCATGGACGTCATCTGGTTGCGCCAAGATCCACCCTTTGACATGGCGTATCTGACCACCACGTATTTTTTAGAACTTTTGCACCCCAAAACGTTTGTGGTGAACAATCCCACCGCCGTGCGCGACAATCCGGAAAAACTGTACAATTGCAAATTCCCAGATTTAGTCCCACCGACCTTAATCACCCGCGACATCGAAGCCATCAAAGCCTTTCGCCTTGAACACAAAGACATCATCGTCAAACCCCTGTACGGCAACGGCGGGTGGGGCGTTTTTCACATCAAACCGGATGATGAAAATTTGAATACTTTGTTGGAAATGCACATGGCCGGATCACGCGAACCGTTGGTCATTCAAGCCTACCTGTCCGCCGTGCGGGCCGGAGACAAACGTATTATTTTGGTTGATGGCGAACCCGTTGGAGCGATCAACCGCATCCCCCCCGAAGGGGAAGCCCGGTCAAATATGCACGCCGGGGGCACACCCGAAGCCAGCACCCTAAACGCTCGCGACCTTGAAATTTGCAAGGCCATCGGCCCGGATCTCAAAAAACGCGGGCTTATTTTTGCGGGCATCGACGTGATTGGCGGTTATCTGACCGAAATCAACGTCACCTCACCAACAGGCCTGCAAGAAATCCGTAACTTCGACGGCGTTGCCCTTGAAGGCGCCCTGTGGGACGCCATCGAAGCCAAGATTTCTTAAAGCCAAAGAGCGCTGATTTCACCGCACCTACTTAGTATTGTGAGCACGTGGGGGGGTGTATTTTGAATCGCGCGCTTCTTTTGCATGAATAATCGCGTCTTCGATGGCATAAGCGATAAAAGCTTGGCCTTCACGCTGCGCCTCCTCTTTCAAATAAACTAAAGATTTAATCAAAGAATCCACCACTTTGTGTTCTTCGGCACCCATGACATCGGGAAGGTAATTGCGAAACATAAATAATTCACTTTCTTTGGTTTGAATTATAATCCCGCCATATGGTCAAATATGACGGGATTAGAGGTTTAAGCCGCCATTGGCATTTCAGGAACTGCTGGCATCCACAAGACAGGACCCGCCAAAGCGCCAATTTCACGGACTCTCGTCAGGGTTTCCCAATCAATCGTCAATCGCCCAGCAACGGCTTTTGTATTGCCGATGACCTGAGGATCACCCAAACGTTCCATGGTCCAGCCACTGCGTTTCATGATGCGTTCAACACGCAAATCCGTAACAGTGACAATATCGGTCAAACCTTTTGACAATCCAAATTCAAGAACACCCGCAAACAGCATGGCCGTAGATTGACTAATAGCCCGTCCGTTGTTCGCGTGATTTACATCCAGTGCGAACCGAGAGCTTTCCCAAATATGTGGACTATTGGGTGCTTTTTTCCCATCCAACAATTGCGGAAAAGTATCGCGCAACATATTGGGGCCTTGGGTCGGCAAAAGGCGTAAACATCCAGCTACGGCACCATCATTGCCCCGTGCCAAAAGATAGGTCGGTTCTAAATGATCGTATTCGTCAAATTCCATACCGTCACGGCAGGTAACATCCCATTCCAAGCGACCCTTGAAAACGCGATGGCGAAGACGATGCATTTCTTCAATTTCTGATGTGAATTCTGACGCCCGATTTGGTGATATGAGACAAAGCATTTTTTAGTTCTCCCTTTTAAAGCCCGTTAAGTTGCTCAAAAGAGTAAAGCCCTGTACGCACAAAAACGCACTCCCCCCAAATTGGGGGATTGACAAAAACTAAAAAATGTAAGTGGAAAATTTAGACGGAGGCCAGATCAGCCTAATCTAGATATTAGGCTTAATCAAACCCAACATAATCGCTTTAACAATCGCATGGTTTTTTGAATATACGCCGAGCTTGCGACACGCACTTTTAATATATTCACGGACGGAGTGATCCGAAATCACCAAAATTTCACTTGTTTCCCAAGCGGTTTTACCTTGGGCAACCCACAATAAACACTCGCTTTCACGCTGGGACAAAAGTAACTTATTTTTTTGGCCTTCCGCAAAAATTTTCTCGCCCAGATGTGCGTGAAAATACAATCCAATCATATGAATTTCATGACGAAAGGCGCTAATTCGTTTACGAGCTTCATCAGCTTTTTCCGGCAACGCAATCGACAAAGCCGCCAGCTCGCCATTTGCTCCATGAATGGGTACTGTAAAACCTCGAATAATGCCAAATTCGCTGGCTTCATCCATCATTTTACGACTGCTATTCCCCATAACTTTACGGTGCTTATTCCCACCCCAGGCGAAGGGAACCAGCGAAGCCAAACCTTTTTCGACAACAGGATCAACCGTCGCATAATCACAATCCGTGTATCGCTCTTGCCATTCTTGATCATAGGAATGTAACAAAACAGGCTTAACCAGAGCGGTATCGGGCAGATGCAAGCCCAAATAAGCAAAGCGGTCAAAACCTAAATCAGACAGAGTCGCACAGACAAGTTTACGCCCAGCCTCAACAGACTGAATGCCTTCAAGCTTATCAATAAATGTGTCGAGTGCGGTGTTCACCACATTCCCCCGTTCAAAAGGCTCCCTCAATTGTAAAAATTGTATACGGTTTCCTTATTACACTTCCAGATGTAATTTGGGTTTGGCCGCAAAAGTTCCCTTGTGCAGGATTGAGGTACACGCATTGGGAAAGAGGAAAGGTTTAAATTGAACCAATGGCATCAAGAGAACAAGGACCGCGCCAGCAAAAGTGCATTGCCCGGATTTTCGCCAATGCGTCGCACACCCCCAGCAACATTTCAAATTCATAATGGCCTTGTTCCCAGTGATTGTTTGCATAAACCGTGTGAGACGATCCGATTTCGCCAAACCGATCATCATGGATTGCCAAAACGTCTGAACATAAAGGGCCTCCGCACCTGTTGAAAAACCTTCAATAACCTGCTTCATAGCCAAGCGGAAAGGCCTTTTTTTGAATCTGTCAGGCTTGTCTTGTACGATGAACTTATGGTAGTGTCGTATTATAATATCACATACTGATAGTCGTTATCTTGAATTTCTGATTTAAAGGGCGCCTTGGATTTTGTCACAGACCCGTCAAGCATTGATCCTCATCACGGGCTTTATCGCGCTCAGCATCGGTCTCGGCCCTATACAAAGCTTGGCAGGCCCCAATATCTCCTTTGCAACGTTGCTCAGCACAGACGCCGAACCCACACCCCAACACCTGAAAAAACTGTTTAAAACGGCCCGCGCGGGTAATGTTCAGGCCCAAGAAAAAATTGGTGATTTTTATATGCTGGGGCGCGGCGTAGTGCGCAACCACCCTTCCGCCCGATTATGGTATGAAAAAGCGGCAAACGGGGGAAATCACCTTGCCGAATACAAATTGGGTTTGATGTATCTCAATTTCCAAGGCGTACCTTTTTCCGATGACTTAGACAGCCTTTCAATGGGTTGGTTGGGCAAGGCTGCCAAAGGCGGCGAACTCCACGCGTTTCAACATCTGTATCATTATTATGAAAAAATTTCCCCAAACCCTGAACGCATTCGGTTTTGGAAAGATGTCGAAAATGGCCTTGATCAAAGCCTTGAAGGTCAAAAAAAGCAGTTTAAAGCGCTCTTGGCCCAAGCTCAAACCGGAGACCCGGTGGCCCAGCGCCGCGTGGCTTTGCGCTATGAAAAAGGTCAGGCCGTTCAGCGCGATTATAAGAAGGCCGCAAAATGGTATAAAGCCGCCGCCGAACAAGGCGATGAGCGGGCGCAGGACAATTATGCTGATCTTTTTTTAACAGGTCATGGTGTTGTAAAAGACCCAGTTCGAGCCGCAAAATGGTACAAAATAGCTGCCGATAAAGGCTTGTCCCGGTCACAATACAGTTTGGCTAATCTGTACCGCAAAGGCCAAGGTATTGAACAAGACTTCGCCCAAGCCGCCTTGTTATACCAAAAGGCCGCCGATCAGGGCGTGGCGGCGGCTCAGGCCAATTTGGGACGTTTGTACCTCAAAGGAAAAGGCGTGGATCAAGATAATCAGCGCGCCGTCGCCCTGTTTCAACAAGCCAGCGATCAAGGCTATGCGCCCGCTCAACGTAGCCTTGGGATCGCTTATCAATTTGGCCGCGGCATCAAACAAAACGATGGCAAAGCCTTGGTTTTATATAACCAAGCCGCCGAACAGGGCGATAGCAAAGCCCAGGGCAATCTGGCACACCTGTATCAATCCGGTCGCGGAACGAAAAAGGACTACGGTAAAGCCATGTCGTGGTACCAAAAGGCCGCCGAACAAGGCTCAAAACGCGCACAAAATCAAATTGGCGTGCTTTATCAATTTGGCAAAGGCGTAAAAACTGACCTTAAAGAAGCCCGAAAATGGTATACTCTCGCCGCTCAGCAAGGCCACAAACAGGCCATCGCTAATCTCAAAGAATTGGGTGATGCTCTATGAAAACTTCGCTACACACTTGGATACCCACTTGGATACACAAGCACCTAAAAGCCTTTTGTCATAACGAAGACGGTGTCACCGCCATCGAATACGGTGTGATCATTGCGTTGTTTTCAGGCACACTGCTCGTTGCCCTGCCCAATATAGGGGATGGCATATCAAACCCCTTAACGCAATTGACCTCGGCCATCAACAACGGCGGTGGGGCCAGCAGTGGTGATGATGACGAAGGCGACGACGATTCAGACGATCACAGCGACGACGATGACGAAAGCGATGACGATGATGATTACGCCAGCGACGATCATGAAAGCGACGACGATAATGATCACAGCGATGATGACAGCGATGATGACAGCGAAGACAGCTAAGATCAAAGCCTGTGCAGTGTTAAAGTTATCCAATGACAAATGATATTCGCATACTCCTCATACCGGGCGGTGGTGGTTCAGGACCTGATCATTGGCAAACGCATTGGCAAACGCATTGGCAAGCTAAGTATCCTTATATGGAACGTGTTGTTCAAAAAAATTGGGGGGCTGAGTTTCATCTTATCGGAGCCCTTGGTCATATTGGCTCTGATTGTAAACTTTGCAATTGGCCCGATGGTCTTGACCTTTTACAAAGCCTGAAGGGGTGCACTCAACATACAAATTCAAAATAATTCCACAATTCGCTGTTCGCGTGAAGGTCCTGCCTATACACTCATTTAGAACGTATATAGGGATATAAATTACCAATGGTCGCACGCATCAATACCGCCGCTTTTCAGGGCGTCGAAGCTAAGCCTGTGGATGTTCAGGTGCATATTGCATCTGGATTGCCTGCATTTACCATTGTCGGATTGCCCAACAAAGCCGTATCGGAAGCCAAAGAAAGAGTGCGCGCCGCTTTGTCGGCTTTGGGCTTGGCTTTACCGCCCAAACGCATCACCGTGAATTTAAGCCCCGCCGATACCCTCAAAGAAGGATCACATTTTGATTTACCCATTGCGTTGGGTTTGCTGACCGCGATGGACGTTTTGCCCCCCGATGAAATGCGTGATTTTTTAGCCTTAGGCGAATTGGCTTTGGACGGTACGTTAACAGCAGTAAACGGCGTTCTGCCCGCCGCCATTTATGCCAATCGCGAAGAATTGGGCCTCATTTGCCCCGTGTCCCAAGGCGGTGAAGCAGTATGGGCGGGTGAAAATTTACCGGTTTTAGCCCCCCAGTCTTTGATGGACCTGATCAACCATTTTAAGGGTGTTCAGCTGTTAACCCGGCCCACCGCGCAGTTGCAAGACCCCCAAGACGCCCCCCTGATATCCGAAGATTTAGCCGACATCAAGGGCCAAGAAAGTGCCAAACGCGCCTTGGAAATTGCCGCCGCCGGGGGCCATAATTTACTGATGAACGGCCCACCAGGGTCGGGGAAATCTTTGTTGGCGCGCCGCTTGCCAACCATTTTACCCCCGTTAAGTCCAACGGAAGCGTTAGATGTCTCCATGATCCATTCGTTGGCCGGAACCCTGCCCGAAGGCGGATTAATGCGCACACGGCCGTTTCGCGACCCGCACCATTCGGCGTCCCAAGCAGCCTTGGTCGGTGGTGGTCATCACGTCCGTCCGGGTGAAGTTTCGCTGGCCCATAAGGGTGTTTTGTTTTTAGACGAATTGCCCGAATTTCAACGCCCGGCCTTAGAGGCCCTGCGCCAACCCTTGGAATCTGGCCAAGCCGTGGTTGCGCGCGCCAGTGCTCACGTGACGTTTCCGGCTCAATTTCAATTGGTCGCGGCCATGAACCCGTGTCGATGTGGATTTCTGGATGATCCGGCAGAGGCCTGTTCGCGCGCACCCAAATGTGGGGAAGAGTATCAAAACCGTTTATCCGGGCCCTTGTTGGATCGTATCGATTTGCATGTGGATGTGCCCATGGTGCCCGCCGCCGATCTGGCTTTGCCGCCACCCAAAGAAACCAGTGCAGACGTTTTGGCGCGCGTTAATCAAGCCCGCGCCGTGCAACGCGAACGGTTCGCGGCCGCCGGGGCTACCGGAGCGGCTATCGAATTAAATGCTCATGCGGACGGACAATTGCTGGGCAATATTGTCAACCTAAGCCCCGCCGCCGAGGCTTTGTTGAACGAAGCCGCAACCCGCACCCGATTATCGGCGCGGGGCTATCACCGCATTCAACGGGTGGCGCGTACCATTGCCGATTTAGACCATAATTTAAACATTGAAAAACACCACGTGGCCGAAGCCTTATCCTATCGCCGCCGCCCACCCGGACGCCAAACCATCACTTAGGACTATGGTGTAAAGGTAGGGTGAAATGGAATTTTGAGCCTTCGCCCGGCGTACTTTCCACCCAAATTTTCCCGCCATTTTTTTCGACCATTTCTTTGCACAACGGCAGGCCCAATCCGGTGCCTTCTTCGCCCGCCGTGCCCAAGGTCGACGTTTTTTGATCCAGCGCAAAAATTTTTTCGATTAAATCGGCACTCAAACCCACGCCCGTATCCATGATCGTAATCTGCACCTCATCRTCTGACTGTACGGCCGATACTAAAATCGAGCCCCCAGACGGGGTAAATTTTAAGGCATTGCCGACCAAATTTCGCATAATGGTCAGCACCATATTGCGATCGGCAAACGCGGTGCATTGGCCGATAGACGAGGACAAATCGATATCCTTGCCCAGGGCCGAGGCCTTTAAAACATCCACCGTTTCTTGGGCCACCTGATCCAGAGACAGCAGAGCTAATTCCAACACAATGCCGTCTCTTTGCAGCCGCGACCAATCCAAAAGATTTTGCAACAATTCAAAAACCCGCTTGCTGGTTAGATTGACCGTGCCGGCATATTCAATCAGTTTTTCTTTGCTGAATTGTTCCGCCATGGTCGCCATCATTTCGGTCATGCCCAACAGTACGTTAAAAGGGCTCCGCAAATCATGCGCGATGATCGAGAAAAATCGATTTTTAACGTCCACTTCGTATTGCAGTTTTTCCGCTAAGGCTGCTTCTTTTTTCGCCAATTGGGCCAATTCATCCGTGCGTTGGGCGACTTCTGCTTCCAAATGACGCAGGGCATATCTGAAGGTAAAAAACAGCAATAATTCAATCAGCACAAATCCCAAAATGCCGTACATAATATTAAAGGTTTGCGACGCATTAAACGCCGCCATGCGGGCATCTGCGTTGCGCCAAAAAATAACCGAGCCCACAGCGTCACGGGTCAGGTCTTTGGTGCCTTTGTAATCACGAAGATGAAAATGACTGACAGCAAAATAAGCACCGTTAACGGTCATCATCCGCGTTTGGGTGCCTTTTGCATTGTGCACATTATGATCGGTCACCTGAACAATTTCCCGAAAACCATCGCGCGTCGTGGCTTCGATAATACAGTCACAGCCATCATCAATTTGCCCAAACCGCGAATTGACAAAATCCGGCCACATGGTCGAATTAATATGCTCTTTGGTTAACGAAACGCCCACACCCAAATCATAACGACGGTCTAAAATCTTTAAAATGCGGCTGAAAGATGTACCCACTTCCAAGGCCCCAACATGCACGGACTTACCCAAGTCCTTATCCCAAGCCGTGACCGGAACCACGCCACGCAGGCCGGAATACACACGCCCGGTTTCAAAACCTGTGCGGGGCGTCCTTTCTTTGTTGGTATCAACGACGGTGAACCGGACGTTGTCCATATTGTCCCCATATTTTTCCGGGCGATGAACCCGTAAAAAACTGGTCGAACCGGGGCCTAAATGAAAATGCAATTGGCGGGTATCGTATGATTTTTGGACTTCTTTCCAATTTGGGCCAATTTTTTCGTACAGGGCTTCTCGTGCCAAAGCCGCTTGCCCCCCACCCGCGCCGCCGCCTTCGGCCTCGACGGCTTTTTTACCTTTTAAAAATAAATCCTGGATGTCTGGATTGTTGGCAATAAAGGTCGCCATCACCAACATGTTGGAATAGGTCTGATCCAATAAAGTATCAAAACTTGATCGCAATTGCAGGCCTTCTTGGTGCAGGCTTTCTTGCAGCGTTGTTTTGGAAAATTGATTGTTGATATAAACAAACACGCCATCGGTCAGGGCCAAGGCAATGCTGAGAATTAAAAAAATAGTATTTCTTTTTGACATATTGGGCCCCTAGTAATCCCACGCCATCATCACCACATATTTTAAGACAAGTCGACGCCATCTACAACCACATATAGAGTAAGAGTTAAAACGCGTTAGACATTGACAGAAACGGATAAGACGATCACGCTTAAAGATTATGACAGATACATTTGACGGACACACAAGCGACTATAACCGACTGAAAATTCTGGAGTTCGCCTTGAACACCAGCAGTCAGGGTTTTGTGGTTTGGGATCAAGATCAAAAGCTGGTGGCGTGGAGCCAAAAATGCTTTGAATTTTGGTACCAGCCCGCTGATCTTATTCGCCCCGGCCTGCCCATGGCCGAACTCATTTTGCACATCGCCAAAAAAGGCGCCTTTGGCAAGGGTGATCCTCAACGCTTAGCGGATCTAGAATTTGGCCGTGTGCTCAAAGCCGGAAAAGATTCCCGTGAAGAATTCACCATGTTGGACGGTCGCATCGTGCACGTGCAGCGCCACGCCATGCAAGACGGCGGACACGCGTCGACCTATACCGACATCACCGAACGCAAACAATTAGAAGACGAAATTAACCACTTGGCCACCCACGATACTCTCACCAACATCCCCAATCGCGTATTGTTGATGGATCGATTGGAACTGGCCTTGGCCCGTGCCGACCGGGAAAAAACAAAGGTCGCCGTTTTGTTTTTAGACTTGGATAATTTCAAGCCCGTGAACGACATCATGGGCCATATGATTGGTGATCAGATCCTTAGAAAAATGGCCGACCGCATGGTGTCGTGTTTGCGCAAAACAGATACCGTGGCGCGGTTTGGCGGCGATGAGTTTGCCATCGTCATGACCGATGTGGTGAAAACCATCGATGTCACGCACATGGCTGAAAATCTGAATAAAATTTTGGTGGCGCCTATAAATCTGGGCAGCAAAGAAGCCACATTAGGCGCCAGCATCGGCATTGCCCTGTACCCCGACAATGCCAAAACCGCCGCCACACTTTTATCGCTGGCCGACGAAGCCATGTACGTGGTCAAACACAAAGGTAAACAAGGTTTTCATTTTACTCAAACGAAGAATTAAGCGCGTCTTTGGGGATCAGGGATAATTCGAACGCTGTCCCCCCATGAAGGCTGGGGAATAAGCGAACGGATATTTTTAAAACCTCATCACAAGACCAGATCGCCCAACGTTCTGTCCACGCCTCGCCCGGCACAATTTCTTTTTGAGACGATTTTAAACCCATGACTTCCGTCTTTAAAACCTGAGACCACCCACACCATTTTTTGTCAGAAATTTCACCATACAAAGATTCCATCGCTGTTGATTTTAGATGCTCCAAAATATCAAAGATAAGCTTGGGCCCACTTTTCGATTGACCCGGCAACAACGGCATTAAGCCAATATTGCCATCTTTCAAAACAAAAGCATAACTGTGAAAATCAAGCGCCTTATCGCATCGGCTGACCTTAAAGTCATAGCCCCAAGACCCTTTTACAGGAAGACTTTTACGGTCTTCAAATTCTAGGGGTTCTTCGATCATGTAACCCAAAGGCATCACCAATTCATAAGCGCCCTTACATTCACCACCGACATCTTTATCAAATTGTTTGACGTGATCAACCAACATTTCGCCAATCGTTGTCGAGGCTAAATAAGACTTAACCCAGTGTTTTGGTGTGTTCAGCAAATCTTCATTGCGCACAACTTCCCCGGCCTGAGCAGTGCCCAACATCCACACAGAAAAAAACATGGTTTTTAAAAAGAGGCGCATGAAAAATCAGCCGCCGAACAACATCGGCCCCAGCGGTTTCCCGCCAAAAATATGCACATGAAAATGGGGGACYTCTTGGCCGCCGTGTGCACCTGTGTTGTTCAAGGTTCTGTAGCCGGGCTCGGCCAGACCTAAGTCGCGGGCAACGTGGCCAAMGGCTTTATAAAAGCCAACAATTTCAGCGTCAGACGCGGTGGCCGTAAAATCATCAATCGATACATACGCACCTTTGGGAATCACCAGCACATGCACCGGAGCAACGGGCGCGATATCGTTAAACGCCAACGCCCAATCGTTCTCAAAAACTTTGTCACAGGGAACGTCGCCGCGCAGAATTTTTGCAAAAATATTGTCTGTGTCATACGCCATGATTATTCCTCTTATGCCTTAGCGTGAATTTTTTTCGGCGATGCCTGACGTGCCTTCGCGTTCGGCCAATTTGGCCCAAACGTCTTGGGGTGATATGCCCGCGTCCGCCCACAATACCAACAGATGATACAGCAAATCTGCACTTTCCGCCGTCAAAGCTTCGGGGCCTTCGACCAAAGCCGCAATGTTGACTTCGACCGCTTCTTCACCAACTTTTTGGACGATCTTAGAACGGCCCTCGGCAAATAGTTTTGCGGTCCAAGAGGTATCGGGATCGGCCCCTTTGCGACTTTCGATGGTGGCAAATAAACGATCTAAGATTTGTGCATCACTCATGATTTTAAGTCCTCATCTGGCAAGCCATCCAAACGTACATCAATGCCGTGTTCGGCCATATAGCGTTTTGTTTCGCCAATCGTAAATGTTCCAAAATGAAAGATCGAAGCCGCCAAAACCGCTGACGCATGACCATCGCGCACGCCTTCGACCATATGTTCCAAAGTCCCCACGCCACCAGACGCAATCACCGGAATGGAAATCGCATCCGCCACCGCGCGGGTCAGTTCAATATTAAAACCCTGTTTGGTGCCGTCCCGGTCCATGGACGTCAGCAAAATTTCGCCCGCGCCATATTCAGCCATGCGTTTGACCCATTCGACCGCATCTATGCCCGTGGGCTTGCGGCCACCGTGGGTGAAAATTTCAAATTTTCCGGGCGCGACGGTTTTTGCGTCCACGGCCACGACGATGCATTGGCTGCCAAATTTTTGCGCGGCTTCAATGACAAATTCAGGATTAAAAACGGCGGCTGTATTGATGGACGCTTTGTCCGCGCCCGCCAATAAAAGCTTGCGAATGTCGTCGGTGGTGCGCACACCGCCGCCGACCGTCAACGGCATAAAACATTGTTCTGCGGTGCGGCCCACCACATCGAAAATAGTATCGCGATTCTCAACACTCGCCGTAATATCTAAAAACGTAAGTTCATCTGCGCCCGCTTTGTCATACACACGAGCCTGTTCCACCGGGTCACCCGCATCGACCAAATCGACAAAGTTGACGCCCTTGACCACGCGTCCGCCTTCGACGTCCAAACAGGGAATGATGCGGGCTTTTAACATTTCAACAAATCCACCGCTTCACGCACATTGATGGCCCCGTCATAAACGGCGCGACCAGAAATCACGCCTTCAAAAAGATCGCCGCCCTTGTCTTGTAACTGTTGCAAATCAGCCATGGACGATACGCCCCCCGATACAATCACAGGCGTCGAAATGGCGCGCGCCAATTCTAACGTGCTGTCCACATTGGGGCCTTGCATCAAACCATCCCGCGCAATGTCGGTAAAGATGATGGCCGACACGCCAGCGTCTTCAAATTTTTTCGCCAAATCTAACGCCGCCATATCAGAAACTTCGGCCCAGCCTTCGACCGCAACAAAGCCGTCCTTGGCATCCACACCCACGGCAATTTGGCCGGGGAATTGTTTGCAGGCTTCGATCACAAAATCAGGATCACGCAAAGCAATGGTGCCCAAAATCACCCGCGTCACACCCCGGTCCAACCAGAACTTAATGGTTTCCATGGTGCGAATACCGCCCCCCAATTCAACAGGGACTTTGGCTTCACTTAAAATTGCATCGACCGCTTTGGCATTGACGGGCTTGCCTTCGAACGCGCCGTTTAAATCGACCACGTGAATCCATTCACAACCTTCGTCGACAAACGCCTTGGCTTGTGCGCCGGGGCTGTCGTTAAAGACCGTGACTTGGTCCATTTCGCCGCGCAGCAAACGCACACATTGGCCGTCTTTTAAATCAATGGCAGGAAAAAAAATCATAACGTTACGGAGCCCATTTTAAAAAGTTAGAAATAATGCGCAGGCCAACAGCCTGACTTTTTTCCGGATGAAATTGCGTGCCGAAAATATTGCCGTGACCAATGGCCGCCGTGACCGCGCCGCCGTATTCAACTTCGGCCCAAACGTCTTCGCGGCGTTTGGGAACAAAGTGATACGAGTGCACAAAATAAGCATGTGCGCCCGGCTCTATACCCGCAAACAAAGCATGTTCACCGACCAGCTGTAATTCGTTCCAGCCCATGTGGGGGATCTTCAATTTTTTGTCCGCTGGTTTTAAAGCAACCACATCGCCCGGCACCCAACCGAGACCTTTGGTATCGCCAAATTCATGACCCACATCCGCCATCAATTGCATGCCCACACAAATCCCAAAAAAGGGCCGGGCTTTTTGCAGGACCACTTCGTTCAAAGCCTCATGCAAACCGTCCACAGATTCTAAACCCGAACGACAATCGGCAAAGGCCCCGACACCGGGCAACACAATGCGGTCGGCGGTGGCCACGTCATCAGCCTTGCCCGTGACCAAAATTTCGGCGTCTAGGCCCGACAGTTCGGCGGCCCGTTCAAAGGACTTTGCGACCGATCGCAAATTGCCAGAACCGTAATCAATAATCGCGACCTTCATGAAAATTCCAACAGTTGAGTGGTAACGTAAGGATGGGCGTCTAAAAAGCGCCGTTCCGCCCCTAATTTATTGTGGCCTGTGACCACGCCGATTTCGTCAAATTCCCGACGGCTGAGAACCATCCGGCGACCTTCGTTGGCCACAAAGCCCACCAATACCGCCGCGCCAAATTGAACCACGCCCAACGCCGCCGCATCTTCAATCAACAGGGGCAACGCCGCCGACAAAGCCAATTGAAAGACCAACAACGCCAAAGCCAATTCCCACGCGCCAATAACCAGCGCCCAGATAAAGCCAAAAATGGCGGCCGGGAACGAAAATCCGTCTTTGATCAAGATCAAATTATAGTCCGTGGCACTGTCTTGCAGATGAGCGGTAAAAACGGTCATAGCCTAAACTCTCTAACCTTATAAAGAGCCACCCAAGACGCCCTTGGTGGACGGCACTTGATCGCCTTTGCGGGGATCAATTTCGACCGCTTGACGCAACGCGCGCGCCATCGCCTTAAAGCAACTTTCCGCAATATGGTGATTGTTTTCACCGTAAAAGGTTTCCACGTGCAGGGTCAAACCCGCAGATTGCGCAAACGCGCCGAACCATTCTTTAAACAGTTCGGTATCCATTTGGCCCAATTTATCGCGCACAAATTCAACTTTCCACACCAAATACGGACGGTTCGATGCATCCAAGGCCACCCGCGTCAGGGTTTCATCCATGGGAGCAATCGCGGTGCCATAACGGGTGATGCCACGACGGTCGCCCAGCGCCTGATTAAACGCATCGCCCAAGGCAATGCCCACGTCTTCGGTGATGTGGTGAAAATCGATGTGGGTATCGCCCTTGGCCTGGACCTTGATGTCGATCAAAGAGTGCCGGGACAATTGTTCCAACATGTGGTCCAAAAAGCCCACACCCGTTGAAATTTCATAGGTTCCGGTGCCGTCTAAATTCATTTCGACGACAATTTTAGTTTCGTGTGTTTTACGCTCAACGCGGCCTGTGCGCATAGGGGTAACTCCAATAAATTCTGATGCTTTCTTTTAACAGGTTCGTGCCTCAAGTGCTAGCACCCTTGACGGCTTCGTTTCATCAGCTTACATCCGAAGGACTTAATAAAAATTTTAAGGTGAAACATGAGCGATCAAAATCTTCCCAGCTGGCACGGCACCACCATTTTATCGGTGCGCAAAGCCAATTCCGTGATCATGATTGGTGATGGTCAAGTGACCTTGGGCGATACCGTCATCAAGGGCGGCGCCCGCAAAGTACGGCGTTTGGGCGATGGCTCTGTTATTGCTGGATTTGCCGGGGCTACGGCCGATGCTTTCACCTTGTTTGAACGCCTGGAAGCCAAGCTTGAACAATACCCAAAACAGCTGACGCGGGCTTGTGTTGAACTGGCCAAAGACTGGCGCACAGATCGTTATTTGCGCCGATTAGAAGCCATGATGTTGGTGGCAGATAAAGAAGTCTCGCTGACGTTGACCGGGCAAGGCGATGTATTAGAACCCGACGATGGCGTTATGGCGATTGGATCGGGTGGAAATTATGCGCTGGCCGCGGCTAGAGCCCTGTTTCCCCAAGACGAGGTCAGCGCCGAAGACATTTGCACCCGCGCCATGACCATCGCGTCTGAAATTTGCGTTTACACCAACGGCAACTTCACTATGGAAAAAATTGACCTATCATGAGCAACTTTACCCCCCGCGAAATTGTTTCCGAACTCGACCGTTTTATCATCGGACAAAATGATGCCAAACGTGCGGTTGCCGTGGCGCTGCGCAACCGTTGGCGTCGTCAACAGATTGAATCTGATCTACGCGAAGAAATTGTCCCCAAAAACATTCTAATGATTGGACCCACGGGCGTGGGCAAAACCGAAATCGCCCGGCGTTTGGCTAAATTAGCCGGCGCGCCGTTCATCAAAGTCGAAGCCACCAAATTTACCGAAGTTGGCTATGTCGGTCGTGACGTGGAACAAATCATCCGTGATTTGGTTGAAACCTCTGTGCACATGGTCCGCGAAAAACACAAGGCTCAAGTTCAGGCCAAGGCCGAGCTCGCCGCCGAAGAACGGGTTTTGGATGCTTTGGTGGGCGACAGCGCCACCGACGATACTCGTCAGAAATTTCGCAAGATGCTGCGCGAAGGCCAATTGGACGACCGCGAAATTGAAATCAATATTAGCGACAAAGGCAACGCCGTGCCCAGTTTTGACATCCCCGGCATGCCCGGTGGTCAAATGAGCATGTTAAATTTAAACGACATGATGGGCGGCGCCTTTGGTCCCCAAACCAAGCCGAAAAAAATGAGCGTGTCCCAAAGTTATGAAGTTTTGATCGGTGAAGAAGCCGACAAGCTGGTCGACGAAGAAGCCCTTATAAAAGATGCCATCGACAAAGTCGAAAGCGGCGGCATCGTATTTTTGGATGAATTGGATAAAATCGCCAACCGTGCCGATCGCGGTGGATCAGACGTTTCACGCGAAGGCGTGCAGCGAGATTTATTGCCCCTGATCGAAGGCACCACCGTATCCACCAAATACGGACCCTTAAAAACCGATCACATATTGTTTATCGCCTCGGGCGCGTTTCATGTGTCTAAACCATCCGATTTGCTGCCCGWATTACAAGGTCGTTTGCCCATTCGTGTAGAGCTTCAAGCCCTGACCCGCGATGATTTTGTGCGCATTTTAAAAGAACCCGAAAGTAGCTTGATCAAACAATACACAGCCTTGTTGGGCGTCGAAGACGTAACCCTGATCTTTACCGACGACGCCATTGATGAACTGGCCGATTTGGCCGCCGACATCAACGCCACCGTCGAAAACATCGGCGCCCGGCGTTTGCACACGGTTATGGAACGTCTGTTAGAAGACATCAATTTTGATGCATCAGAACGCAGCGGCGACACCATCACCATTGATAAACAATTCGTGTTGGACACGGTATCAGACCTCGCCAAAAATGCCGATTTGCGGAAGTTTATTTTGTAAGGCTGGTTTTTTACTTTCACTATTCTGACACATCCCTGTCATGTCTTTCTGCCACAAATTAAGGGCAGAATTTAAAGACAAAGACAGGATGTGATCATGAATTTAAACCATCAAGCTCTCGACTTACAAAAGCCCGTGGCGATAAACCTAGGTCAAACGCCCACACAGACAAGTGCATCTCAAACCGTTGCCGACCATCAACACCATGAACATCAATTGCGCAAAGACAAAATGATTGCCGAGGAAAAGCTCAGAAACCTCAGCACCTACCTTGCGGCCAACAGCCATAACCTTACCTCGCCCTTTAGCGTCATCATTGGTTATGCAGAAATGTTTTTAGACGACATGCATAAGGTTCAAGGTACAGATTTTACCAAAGAATATGCCACGGCAATTTTGTCGTCTTCACAACACCTTTTCAATTTGGTCACTGATCTGATTGATGTGTGTAATATTGATGCTGAAGATCTTCAATTACATGAACATGAAACCATCCTTCAAGACCTTGTCGATGGCGTGGTCATGCGGATTCAAGAACGGCTTAAGACCGCCAATTTAACATTGGTCGTTTCCGTAGCTGATGATTTACCGATGATTTATCTGGATGACCAGCGCATCAGCCAAGCCATTTTAAACCTGTTATCGAATGCCATAAAATTTTCCCTACACGGCGGGCAAATTAATTTAACCGTGTTTAAAAATATCCGTAATGAATTGGAAGTTCATATTTCAGATGAAGGCGTTGGCATGAACGCAGAAGACATCCCCAAAGCGTTAGTGGACTTTGGCAAGGCTCGGCATGATGATGATTCTTGCACTGGTTTAGGCTTGCCTTTGGCCAAACGATTGGTCGAATTGCATGGGGGAAATTTAGATCTCACCAGCCAACTTAATCTGGGCACCACAATTGTGCTGACCCTGCCTGCTGGGCGCTGGCAAAATCATACGCAGTAACCACAGATTTAGCGCTTCTTTTTTTCCGGAAGCTTGATGGCGTGAAAGCGGCAGACTCTGACGCCGCCGCTTTCGATGGCCGTGACGCGGCGGGTCCAATATTCGACTTCTTTTAAAAGGT
>NVTL01000040.1 GCA_002401565.1 Rhodospirillaceae bacterium | reverse complement strand
TTCTTGGCGGGCACGGCGGCGGTTGGTTTCGCCAATGGCGTATTCCAAGCTGGCAGTGATGCGGTTGGCATACAACAAAACCCGGCCTTCTAAATTTCGCGCCGCCCGGCCAATGGTTTGCACAAGCGATGTTTTGGACCGCAAGAAACCTTCTTTATCCGCGTCCAAAATCGCCACCAAAGCACATTCGGGAATGTCCAATCCTTCACGCAACAGGTTAATACCGATCAATACGTCGAAGGCGCCCAACCGCAAATCACGGATGATTTCGATGCGTTCCAAGGTTTCGATATCGGAATGCATATACCGCACGCGAATGCCGTTTTCGTGCATGTATTCGGTTAATTCTTCGGCCATTTTTTTGGTCAGCACGGTCACCAAAACGCGCTCGGCCTTGGCCGCCGCAAGTTTGCATTCACTGATTAAATCATCAACTTGAGTTTCCACCGGGCGCACGATGCATTCGGGGTCGGTTAAGCCCGTGGGGCGCACCAGTTGTTCAATAAACACTCCGCCGGTCCGTTCCATTTCCCAAGGGCCGGGGGTCGCCGATACATAAATTGAATCGGGGCGCATGGCATCCCATTCGTCGAATTTCAACGGACGGTTATCGATGCAGCTGGGCAGACGGAAACCAAAATTTGCCAGCGTGGTTTTGCGGTTAAAGTCACCCTTGTACATGCCGCCAATTTGCGGAATCGATACGTGGCTTTCGTCAACGATCAACAAGGCGTCTTCGGGCAGGTATTCAAACAATGTGGGCGGAGGATCGCCAGCATTGCGCCCGCTTAAATACCGAGAATAATTTTCGATGCCGCTGCAATGTCCGGTGCTTTCCATCATTTCCAAATCGAACGTGGTGCGTTCTTGGATGCGTTGAGCTTCCAATAATTTGCCTTCGCTGTGGAACTTTTCGACCTGAGCCTTCATTTCCGCCTTGATTTGAGGTATCGCCTGCAACAACGTCGGGCGCGGCGTGACATAGTGGCTGTTGGGGAAAATGGTGATGTAATCCAGATCGGCATTTTTTGTGCCCGTCAAAGAATCCACTTCATAAATGGCTTCTAATTCATCGCCGAAAAAGMTCAACCGCCAAGCCCGGTCTTCATAGTGGCTGGGGAAAATTTCAATGACATCGCCGCGCACCCGAAAACAGCCGCGCCCAAAGCCCTGATCGTTGCGTTTATATTGTAATGTCACCAAAGATTTTAAGATGTCGTCTTGGGTATAGTCTTTGCCGACTTCTAACTTTACCACCATATCGGCATAGGTTTCGGCCGAGCCAATGCCATAGATACAACTGACCGAAGCCACCAAAATCACATCACGGCGTTCAAACAAAGCCCGTGTGGCGGAATGGCGCATACGGTCAATTTGTTCGTTGATCGAGGCATCTTTTTCAATGTAGGTGTCTGATTTAGCGACGTAAGCTTCGGGTTGGTAATAGTCATAATACGATACAAAATATTCCACCGCGTTGTTGGGAAAGAAACTTTTCATTTCCGCATACAATTGCGCCGCCAAGGTTTTGTTGGGCGCCAAAATAATCGCTGGGCGTTCGGTGGTGGCAATCACGTGGGCAATGGTGAAGGTCTTGCCCGATCCGGTCACGCCCAAAAGCACCTGATCGGTTTCGCCTTCGTCCAAGCCTTTCAGCAATTCTTTGATCGCGGTCGGCTGATCGCCCGCGGGTTCAAAATCGCTGACCAACTTAAAAGGCTCGCCTTCGGTCGGGGCCGGGCGAGCATCCGCTAAATATCCGGGTTTCACAAGATTACTCATCGGATTGTTATAAGCCGAAAGCCGCGGCAATCAAGCCTGAAGAAGGGTAATGCGTTTGATAGACGGGGCCAGCGGGTTTCCGTCCATTAAAAGATCAATGAGAAATGTGTCCTCACTATAGTTTGGGGCATACTTTTTCAGCTTGTTTATAAAAGCTGCAGAAGGGTTCTTTGCCTTTGACTGCATGGCTCGTTCTAGCTCGTCAATAACGTAGGGAAAAAGCCGAATACGTTTTTCCAATTCCGGCCATTTTTCCTGAAGCAAAACCCATTTACCAATGGCTTTGGGGGGGACTGCATTTTTACCGTTTAACAATTCGCGCTGATTAAGCAAAAACAACATCAACCGTAAACGATTTAAAATGCGTTTGATGTTGCGGGGGTGAGGCGGCAGATGAATTAGAACATAGTCGCGAGCGGCTTTGTAAAATTCGGAATCATTGCCAAGGAATTGTAATTTGCGTTCCGTGATAAATTGTTCAAGTTGAACTGTATTAATTTCATCGTATGTTTCAGCTAAAGCATCTTGATTAATTTCATCGCCTTTACTCAGCGTAGAATCGATGTGTTTGCGGAGCTTGCTAAACCGGGTTTTACGCGCTGTATTGTAGCCAATCCCTGAGGAAGATAATAAAGCGACAAGGATAACCGTTAAGCCAAAAAGAAGGGCTAAGTCACCTAATGCAAAAATGTTTAAATTTAGGGAATTAGAAGATGTCACTAACATTTGTGTCGCAAGCGCCATAAACCCCATGGCCGAGAGAACGGCGATGGGACGTAAATTGTATTTGGTCGCATAGGAAATACGTTTAAATTGAGTTTTTAAATAATTACTTTTTTCGTTTTTCACCTTGGTTGGGTCCAATATGTCTAGAATAAATTCATTTTTTCTAGAAATGGTCATTTCCGGCAAGTCAAATTGTAGCTGGATAAATTTCTGTAAAAAAAGCCGTCCATAAGTCTGTCGACAATCATCGCCAGTGGCGATTGTTGTTGTTTCCGGATCGTATCGCCGGGCAAGGGCATCATACTTAATTTCGGCCATAGCCGCGATAGCAGGCATGTCGGCTATGGCGATGGTGACCACGGGCGAACAATCGAGAAGTTGGTTCACGACTTCTAAAACATCAATTGCGCGTGGTGGTCGACAACGTTCAAGGTCGTCGATGAATACAACAAATTTTGAACCCTTTGGCGTGACCTCTTGGATTAAGTCATGGAGCTGTTTGCGGACTTGCCCGAGTGATCCGAAATTGGCCTCGGCAGCAGGTGCATTGATAAATGAGCTGATCGACTGCACGATATTGCCCAAATGTCGGACAAGCCAATAGGTCCCCATTAACGTTAAGACTATGGCAAGATAGCTTTGTGGAATGAGGACTTTTATATCTTTCCATTGGGTGCCGAGTATTGAAACATTGTCCCCAATCGCTCCTGTGTTAAAGGCTAGTATGTACATTAAGATAAAAGCGACAAGGAAGATGCCCGAGGCGAGCATAAAACGGCGAAAGCGTTTTGATTGACTGTCACATAATGCTGTCGGTAGTGGCCTGTACATGCGCTTGTACCAAGGCCGCATGCGGTCACAGGATCGCACAATATCCGCCATAAAGGCCGCGCCTAAATCATTGGCATCATCGTGCATCCATGCGTTAAACCAATACGTCTGGTGCGGGCTTTCATCGTCGCCTTCAAGTTTGTTTTCTAAGCGCCGCCGGATCAGATTGGCGAGGGATGTTTTTCCTGTTCCCCACTTGGCGTTGATGGCGAGTGTTAAAGGGGCGCTGGTCTTTGGGTGATCAATCAGCCCCGCAATGGCATCGGCATAATCGCCAAACCCTAACAAATCTTCATCAGCCTGTTCCACGGGCATATCTGCCAGCATGTGAATGCCGTGGTCGGCGGTGAGAGGAGGAGGTTGTTTATGTTTTGGCTCAGGCTTTTTTTTGGTAATAGCTTCGTTGCCCGAAGGGCGGCTTTCAGGCTCATTATAGAGTAGGCCGACAGTCTTTTCAGCAGGTACAATGACAAGGTTGGGGGTGTTGTAATTGAAGCCCCAGTCAAAAATATGTTCTTGGATTAATTTGTTATTTGCCTCCGTTAAGTCTAGTGCTGAAATTGCAATAAATAAACTAACATCCGAAGAAGTTTTCATAATGTTTGATATAATTTCTTCTTGAATACTAAATCCCGTTGAGGTGATAAATATAACAGCAACACGAATTATATTTTGTTTTTCATCAAACAGATCAAAATGTAAATGAATTGGGTCTGTGTCTTTAATGTCATTTAGAAACAGAGGCGACATCTTGGAGTCTTTAAAATTTTCAAGTATGAATTTTCTAAATCGTCCGCTAAGGCCTTTTACTGAGGTGTTCTTAAAAAAAGACGTTTGGCTAATATCGGCTTTTGGTGCATCTGCCAAAAGCCGTACAAGTTTGGTTTGAATATCATCGGCTGGATTTTTTGACATGTAAACTGCTCCCTATAAGGGCTGAACCTATCACAGATACGTTTTTGCGCCAGCCTCATCATAGACTCGCCACGGCAAGAGAATCCTGTTATGTATGATTTAAGCTTTATCAACAAGAGCTTGGCTGTGGCATAGGAGTACGGGGGACGTATGAACCATTCAGATAGATTTCCAGCGACGGGCATGCCCGATTCCGATTGGTGGCAGACCTTGTGGCCTGACCCAGAAGCCGTGCTGCGGGGGCTTGGCATTGATTTTGGCGTGTCGGTTTTGGACCTGTGTTGTGGGGATGGGCATTTCACATCAACCATCGCGCACATCGTTGGCGGCATCGGCCGCACCATGGCGTTGGACTTAGATCCTGAAATGATAAAGCTGGCTCAACAACGCGCCATCAAAGACGGCATCCCCAGCGAAGCCATTCGTTGGTTCGAAGGCAATGCCGATGACCTTGTCAAAAAGCTTCCTTCAAATCCTGAATACGTGTTGATTGCCAATACGTTCCATGGTGTGCCAGACAAGCAACAAATGGCCCGCAATGTGTTTAATGTGTTAAAGCCCGGCGGCCAGTTCACCATCGTTAATTGGCATCATCGGTCTCGCGATGATACGCCGGTTGCGGGCGAACCGCGTGGCCCGGTGACCGACATGCGGATGTCTCCGGAACAAGTTATGGACGAAGTTTTGCCAGTTGGTTTTAAACTTCATGGCGTTATTGAATTGCCGCCGTATCATTATGGTATCGTCTTCGACAAACCCAAAGTCAGCTAGCCTCATATAAATTGAAGATTTGACGTTTTCCCTGTTGCCCTTGGGCGTGGGGAGGGTTAGCTTCGTTTTTTCAACTTTTTGAGCGAGTTTAAGTTCATGTCCATCATTGCCAAGCGTCTGAGCCGTATTCAGCCCTCCCCCACCATCGCCGTTGCCACCAAAGCCGCCGAATTAAAGGCTGCCGGCGTGGACGTGATTGGTCTGGGCGCGGGTGAACCTGATTTTGATACTCCTGACCACATCAAAGCCGCCGCCAAGGCCGCGATTGATGCGAACATGACCCGCTACACGGCGGTTCCGGGAACCATCGAATTGCGCAAAGCCATTTGTGCCAAATTCAAACGCGACAATGACCTGGATTACACCCCCGATCAAATTCAAGTCGCGGGCGGCGGCAAGCAAAGCATTTATAACCTGATGATGGCGACCTTGGATGCGGGCGACGAAGTGATTATTCCGGCACCRTACTGGGTGTCTTATCCYGACATYACGTTGCTSGCCGAAGGCACGCCSGTGATTGTCGATTGCCCGGTCGAAGACGGCTTTAAGCTRACSGCAGAAAACCTRCAAAAAGCCATCACRCCCAAAACCAAATGGCTGATYWTSAACTCRCCMTCYAAYCCMACCGGAGCAGGCTATACCCGCKCSGAYATGAAGGCGTTGACCGATGTSTTGATGAAACCTGAAAACAGCCACGTGTGGGTGATGACCGACGATATGTATGAATTGYTGGTKTATGATGATTTTGAATTYGTCACKCCKGCYCAAGTCGAACCSGGYYTGTATGACCGCACCMTGACCYTGAACGGCGTATCCAAAGCCTATTGCATGACCGGTTGGCGCGTSGGTTACGCGGCGGGWCCGGCGGAYGTGATYAAAGCCATGAACAAGGTTCAATCACAATCCACCACCCACGCCACATCGATTTCTCAAGCGGCAGCAGTCGCCGCCCTAAACGGCGACCACAGCTTTATCGCGTCGAACAACGCAGCGTTCAAAGAACGCCGGAATTTGGTCGTGAAAATGTTGAACGAAATCGACGGCCTAGAATGCCCCATGCCGGACGGAGCCTTTTACGTCTACCCAAGCTGCGCAGGCCTAATCGGCAAAACCACACCGGACGGAAAAGTCTTAAATACCGACGGAGACGTGGTCACCTATTTCCTAGAATCCCAAGGCGTAGCCGCAGTACACGGAGAAGCCTTCGGCCTAAGCCCCCACTTCCGGGTGTCTTACGCAACGTCCAACGACATCCTGATCGATGCTTGCAACCGGATTAAGAAGGCTTGTGATGCTTTGACGTAAGCTTTGCGGCCATGAGTATTAAAAAGGCGGCCCCACGTGGGCCGCCTTTTTTTATTTGTGAGTGCTGAGTGCTACCTTAAAAGCATCTATATCAGGAGGCCTGTTGTATTTTTGAATTGGATCAAGAGCACAGATTTTATTTATCATTTCGTCATCGAATATTGAAGGCTGTGTCTTGTGTACTTCTTGAGTAAAGTAAATTATGAATTTAGAAAATTCACTGGGCTTAAGGTTGCTAAATGAGTTAATTTGTTCTGAAAGGGAAATTAGCTCTTCTATCATTACTTGAGAGATAGAAGCTTTGTTGCATATATCATTTATGAAAGATAATTTTCCAAGATCAACGATACTTTGAGGTAATGTTTTTAAGAAATCTATGCGGTCTTGCTCGAAGCAAGAAATAAAAACATTTCTGATTTTGGAAGCTTGGTCAGGCTCTAAGCTGGCCCAGATTCCCGATGTCATAAGATTGCAAGCGCTTGATGAGATCGCAACGCCACTCCAATAAGGCAAGTGCCTTTGGCAAGTCCATGCGAGCAATTGTTTAAAATTGTTGGATAGTTTTGAAAGAGATTGGAGGTTATCAGATTTTCCTTGTTTGAGGGCAATTTCGATCGATGAAATGAGTTGAATTTCGCGGGCGATTTCAATTGGTGCATTAAATTGAATAGCATCCATTTTGATTAAATACTTCTCGCCAAGAACAGCAACAATCGTTGGATTTAGTTGTTCTGGATTGAGTGAGGGTAATCGTAGTCTCAAAACATAATAAACGACATCGGCCAGTGTAAACTCAGAACGCCACTGGATGTAAATTGGCCCGGCATTGTTGATAATGCGTTTAAGGTTGCGGGGTGTGTAATCCAACCCGCCAACAGCTTCCATGAGATCAATTACTTTTGCGCGATCTTCGGGGGCTTCATTCGGGAAGGCTTCGCTAAGTAAGCCTTTGAAGAAACTTTGCCAGAGTGTAGGGGCAGGAGCTGGCACATGAAGGCTGGTGTCGAAAATTTTTTCAAAATGCCCGAGCGA
Organism: Rhodospirillaceae bacterium; assembly: GCA_002401565.1. Lineage (GTDB taxonomy): Bacteria > Pseudomonadota > Alphaproteobacteria > Rhodospirillales > Magnetovibrionaceae > JANLGW01. The sequence goes on along the minus strand of NVTL01000040.1, from coordinate 21,137 downwards.
ATTGTTTTCGGAGTCTGTTGTTTTTAAATTGTCCCGATCATAAGGCACCAGCGTCCACAGCTTGCCCTGCCAATCTTGTTCGTCATGCTCGTTTTTGTCGATGAAGGTTTGAAGGGTGCGCCAGACCTGCATGGCATCGTTGGGCGGGATGCGGTCTAGGTTATCGACGACGAGGACCAGTCTGCGTTTTGGATCAGATAGGGCCTCAGTGATTGCATCTTGGAAAATACGCTGAAATTCAATGGATGTGGGGTCGGGGGCTGATTGTGTTTCGATGGTGACTTTGTCCTCCCCGTGGTTAAGCAGGGTTGAGTTCATGTTTTTGATTTGCTCTGCACTGCCAAATAGACGTACCCATCCCCACGTTACAAACAGAAAAATAAGGGGTGAAAAGGTTGCCCCTAGACTTATCCAAATTTGCCACGAGTATTCACTTACGTCCCAAATATGTTCTTGTTTTCCAAGGGCTGTCGTTGAAAATACCCCACCGATGGTCATGAGGAGTAATGACAAGCCAAAGCATTTTGCTTTTGTCGTAAAGGTAGGTGTTCGTTTCTGTGTGGTAACGCCTAAGCGACCTGAAAGTTTTTCAAGTTTCTCTTTCCAGGCTTCGGAATCATTGAGGAAGTTTTTAGCAATAAGCCCATGAACCAGAACCTCCAAAAAAGCCCGCCGAAGATGATCGCCGCTGTGTGCCCATGCATCGAAGATGATGGTTTGGCTTTCGATGGCCTTGTTTTTGCCTAAGCAATCGCGGAGCATCTTAACGACCGTGGACTTGCCCGACCCCCAACCGCCTTCTAGGGCGACGAAGTATCCGGCGTGGTCGGTGTCTTTATCCGGCGTTTCTGCTGGGCCAGTGATCATAGTTGCCAGGGTCTCGGCAATTTTCTGGTGCGGGCCGAAGGCGTCGTTGTTGGTTGGTAGGTCGTGGAGGATGTGAAAGACAGCTTCTTTGGGTTTATCGGTCATGTTTGTCACTTGCGAATCGGGTTTAAGTTACTCTAAATAGTTGCTTTAAAACGTTGGTTCCGCAAGAGGGTGTTTTGGGGGGGTAAATGCTCTACACTATTTTGATATTCAGAAACACAAGGATACCGCCATGACTGTTGCGACTGATATTTTAGCTCTGCGTTTGGATCACCCGGAAAATTTGATGGCTCGGCATTTTTCTGCGGATTATTTTTCTGGCTTGGCTAAAGATGATCAAGCTCGGGTTTTGAAAATCATTAAATCTGGTTTGGATAATCCCGATAGCCAGATGGGGGCTTATGCTCAGCATAGTGTGGATTATGATGATTTTGGTCCTTTGTTGGACCCGATGATCCGCGATTACCATAAGATTTCTGCGGGTGTTGATATTGCCCAAAAACACGACTGGTCGGCCACGGCTTCGGCTTGTTCTTTGGAAGACATCGACGAAGCTTTGCGTGATGTATCCATGCGGGTGCGGGTTGGGCGAAACGTGGCCTCGTTTCCTTTGCCCGGTGCCATGACCAAGGCCGACCGGATTGAATTTGAAAAGGTGATGGTTAAGGCCTTTGAAAACTTGAAAAACGATGCGGATTTTTGCGGCGCGTATTATTCCCTAACCCCCGGTTCAGATTTTGAATTGAAGGGTCAGGCTTATCAGACCCGTGTGGATGCTCACCAAATGTTCAAAGACATGAGCGGCGATCGCTATTTAAATTCAGGCGGCATTTCATCCGATTGGCCTTATGGACGTGGCATGTATATTTCCGCAGCCGAAGATTTTATCGTGTGGGTTGGCGAAGAAGATCACTTGCGCATTATGGCGATGAAACGGGGCGGTGATTTGGCCGCATTGTTTGCCCGATTACAGGTTGGTTTGGAAAAGTTTTCTGCACTGGTTCCGGCTTTTGCCCATTCAGAAAAATACGGTTACATCACATCGTGCCCAACCAATTTGGGCACCGCCATGCGCGCCAGTTTGCACATGGCCTTGCCTAACCTTACGGGGGGTGGACAAGATTTAGACGCGGCAAAAGCTGCGGCGCAAAAATTTGGGCTTTCGGTACGCGGTGTCGGCGGTGAACATTCTGGCGCAGGGCAGGGCGGTATCATCGACATTTCTCCCAGTGCACGTTTGGGCGTGACCGAAAGCGAAATCATGCAACGGCTTTTCGATGGGGCCAAGGCATTGTGGTTGTTAGAAACCAAAACGTAACCATATGAACTGTTAGGTTTTCAGTATGTAATCGTCAAAGCACGTTTAACCCGACCGTGCCATCATGAGGAAAGAGAATGAATTTTATTAAAAATGTATTAGCTGTTTTTGGCGTTGTCCTGCTTTTAATCATCGCCCTTGCCGGGCCTCGTGTTTGGGAAATCCAATCTCGGTTTGCCGAGTTTGACCCCAAAGCCATGGACACATACATTGCCATGTTCAATAAAATTCTGGAAACGGGCAATGCTGCTGAGGCAACCGTTTGGAAAGCAAAAGTTGAAGATGGGCAAAGTTTTGAAGAGGTGGACGTCACCATTCGCATGGTTGCGAACGAACTCAACATAAAAAATGTTGGTGAACTTCCCCTCTATAAACAAGTGGAATCCATGAGTGGAAAACCTTATCGCAAGGTTAAAATTTACATGTTCTGTAATGCCATGACGGCCTCGCGGATGCTTGATTATACGGATGCCTTCAGTGCGTATTTGCCGTGCCGAATAACGCTTATTGAAGATAAACAAGGCCAGTTGTGGCTCTATACCCTTAATATGGACCCCATGATTTATGGTGGTTTGCCCCTGCCTCCGGCCCTAAAAGAAGAATCTATTGGCGTTAAAAAAATAATGCTCGATGTGTTACGCCGCGGTGCCTCTGGCGACTTTTAGAGCACCTTCGAGCTGAACGCAATTAAACGTATTGTCTGACCCACGCTTTTAACTGATCGGCCGACATGGCCCCGGCTTGGCGGCCGACTTCTTTACCGCCTTTAAAAACGATCAATGTGGGAATGCTACGAATATTGTATTGGGCAGCAATGGATTGTTCGGCTTCGGTATCGACCTTGGCAAAGCGTGCGGCGGGTTCCATTTGGGCCGCCGCTTTTGCAAATTCAGGCGCCATCATTTTACACGGTCCGCACCAATCGGCCCAAAAATCAACAACCACAGGAATGTCATTGGATTTAAGGTGACGAGCGAACGAACCCGCGGTCAATACAACTGGCTTGCCGTTAAACATGGCTTCGCCACATTTCCCACACTTGGCCTCCTTGGCCTCTTTGGCCTTTTTGGCTTTGGGCAGGCGATTGATTGTAGAACACTTTGGACAGACAGCTTGATACGTTTCAGTCATAATCACCTCTAAACATGTTGAAATTCAGAGATAGTTCATTTTGAGCCTTTCGCAAGCCCCGAGCCTCTGGCAAGTATCGATATAAATATCTCGCAAAGTTTAAGTTCTCTTCCCATTTTAACGGTAAAGCCAAAATCACCTGGCATCCGGGCGAAGGTGGATTAAAAGTTGCCGTAAAACATATGCGTTTGATGAGCAAAGGAGAGGGCCTGAACTAAGGCCAACGTTCAAGCATAATGGCGTTCGAGTACGTTCAGATCGTGGGCAACTTTAAGGGAGTTCAGCATGGTCTCCACGTCCATTTGGGTGCCGTTTTTATAAGTTCTGCTGTATTCAAATTTTGGCCGACTGTTTTTGTCCAGGCCGTTTTGGTAACGCCCAACAAAGACACAACCCGAGCCCTGTTCATCCATACTGGAGAAAAAATAAAATTCATTGACGGCACCATATCGTGATGAAAACATGCCGTCGCGTTTGATGAAAAAATCAAGGTCTTGGTCTTCAAATTTAAACCAGAGCTTCAAGGGGGAATGCACATCGCCCTGTCCACTTTCGGTATGGTCGGTGGTGTTTAAATAATCGTCGAAAATGTCCAGCAAGAAATCAAACACCTGCTTTTTCGACATTAAGCCTGAGTTGGCAACTATCATGATCTAGCCCTTCGGATTAAACAATCAGACACCCCCTTATTTGTTCATAGACTGAATTGTAGTTTACTCATGTAATGATTGTCTATAATCCGTATATGTAACTACTATAAGTATATTTAACAGTCCTTGTAAGAGGAATGGATTAAAACACTGACTATACTTTGCTGTTGGTATCGACCTGTATTGTCGCAAATTTGCCGGGAACATTAATTTGTGCTTTGATTATATTAGATAACGTCTAACTCTTAAAAAAAGGCTTGATATGTATCGTCCACAGATTTTCCCCCCGCGTATTATTTTGCTTTTTTGCGTTGTGTTCACGGCGTTTGTTCAGCCGCCCGAATCTCAAGCGGCTGCTGATAATATTCATCTCATCAGCACGGGTGTTGCGGGGGGCAGAATCGAACAGAAAGACGATGAAATCGTCGGGGCCTTCGCCACTTTCTTTAAGGAAGCCTCTGCACGGTCTGGCGTGGCTGTTGATTATAGGCTGGTGCCGTGGGCGCGCGCGGTTAAGGAAACAGAATATTCTGATCATCTTTTGCTGTTTCCGTTCACCCGCACCGCAGAACGTGAACATAGATTTACGTGGTTAACCCCACTTCAAGAAGATGCGATGTGTTTTGTGTCCGTTGCTCACAAGATCAAAAGTCTTGAGCAAGCTCGTAAACTAAAACGCGTTATTGTGTGGCAGGGAACATCTCATAAAAAATTCCTGACGGGGGAAGGTTTTGAAAACCTGATCTCGGTCCGCACAGAAAAGAAAGTCATTGAGGTGCTTAAGGGCTCCTCTGACGCGGCTTTTTATTGGATGTGTGATCAGGCTCAGGACTTTGTCGATCCAACACGGTCCGAACTGGTGGTCAAGCTTGGGGCCACAATTGCTCATGAAGCCATCTGGCTGGTGGGCGGTAAGGGCTTAAAACGAACCACAAAAATAGATAAGTTTGTGCAGGCCGTTCAAGCTCTTAAAGATGAGCATGCGCTTAAATAAATAGATATTTCCGGGTTGTAATTCTTTAAGGCAAAGCGCATGGTTAGTACAGAATTTAAATGGAAATATGAATGCACATTCACTTAAATCATCTGCAAAACTTGAAAGTTAACGCACCGCGCTGGCTGGGGGCTGGTCTTCTCCTTTTTGGGCTGCTCTCAAGCCACGTTACCAAGGCAGAGCCGATTGTTTTGGTGACACCGCTCAACACCGTGGATACGGTGATCAGCGAAGTCATTTTGCGGACCGCTTATAAACGCATCGGAATTGATGTTGAAATCCGAAAACTCCCCGCTGAACGGGCCTTGCGCATGGCGGACGATGGAAAAGTCACGGGCGAGGTTCAACGCATATTTGGCATCGACAAAACCTATACAAACTTGGTCCGTATTGATCCTTTTATCAATTATATTGAGGCCTCTGTATTTTCGCGTGAACAAGGCCTTTCTATCAAAGGCAAGGACAGCCTGCGCGGCCACCGGGTTTGCATCATTCGTGGCATTAAATTTGCCGAACGCCTGACCGCAGGCATGGATGTGGTGCTGACCAAAGATTATACGATGCTGTTTAAAATGTTGGTTTCTGGGCGGTGCGAATTGGCTTTATCGCCAAAATTTAACGGTCTTTATAATATGAAGCTAAACGGGATCGACAAAATCTATCCGTTGAGCCCTGCCTTGGAACGTTTTGACCTCTATCATTACATCCATACCAGCCACAAAGCGTTAATCCCCAAGATCACAAGCGTCTTAAAAGCCATGCATGAAAATGGCGAATTGGGACGTATTCGTGAACAGGTGATGCAAGTTGTGTATGATCGGGCGGCACAGGGGAACAAGCCTTGTGATGACGATTATGCATGTTTTGAAGGTAAGGATTAGCCCGTGTTTAAGACCAATTCCCTTTTAGCCAAATTGCTGGCCTATTACGTTCCCATGGTGGGGCTGAGTGTCTTGGTTCTTTTTGGCGCGCTGGAATATCTTTATTACCAGCAAGAACGAGCATCGTTGATCGTCTCTTTAAACCGCACCGCAGCGGTCCAGCAAAGTGCCTTGGGCAATGCCTTGTGGGAATATGATTTGGACCAAGTGTCCAGTCTGGTGTCTGAAATTGGCAAGTTACCTTACATCCACGCGATGGAAGTCTTTGACGCCAGCGATCAATCCATCAGCAAGGTCGGGGATACGCATATTTCCGCCGAAGTCGTTGATTTTGAACTCGACATCCCCATCACATATCGCACGGGAAAAATCGAAGAAACCGTGGGGCGCATTGTCATATCTGTGCACAGCGACTTGATTAAGAACAATGTATCAAAACACCTTAAGACCAACGCCCTGATTCTTTTGGTGTTGATGTTGACGTTAATCGTGGTGACGTGGTTTGTGACCCAACGGATTATTCTGCGGCCCATTTATCATCTGCGCAGTTCCATTAAACGCATGGATGAAGAACGCGTATGGGAACCCGTTGATTGGCCCAGCCGGGACGAAATCGGCAACGTGATTTCGGCCTTTAACGGCATGCAGGAAAAACAGATTTCGACCGAAGAAACATTGATTCAACATGCAGATGAACTGCGCCAATCGGAAACGAACCTGAAAGACAAAATCGAAGAGGTTGAACGTTTTAACCGTCTTGCCATGGGCCGGGAATTGCGGGTTATTGAATTAAAAACCAAGGCCAATGGCCTATCTGAAGAACTGGGCCGAGATAAGCTGTTTAGCTCTGTTGATCAAGTTGACGATACGCCCGATCCAGATCAACTTCCCGCATTACCCACCGTCACCACGCGGGAACATTTCCTTGAATTGTTACAGGCTGAAAATATACAAAAATTGTTCGAAAGTTTTTGTGAGGCTGTTGGTGTGCCGGCGGCCATTATCGATCTTGAAGCCAATATTTTAGCGCAATCGCATTGGCAAAAAGCCTGCACAGATTTTCACCGGGTCAATGAAGACACCTGTAAACGCTGCATTGAAAGCGACACGGATTTGGCGCTCCGCCTTAACGACGGTGAGAAGTTTGCCATATACAATTGTAAAAACGGCCTGACGGACAGTGCTGCGCCGATCATTGTTGACGGTGTTCATATTGCCAATGTGTTTATTGGCCAGTTTTTCCTGAAAGCCCCGGACTTAAAATTCTTTGCCGCGCAAGCTAAAGAATTCGGCTTTGACGAAAAAGAATATTTAGCGGCGATTTCAGAGGCTCCCATCGTCGATGAAGATAAGCTTCCGGCTATTTTAGGCTTTCTAACAGAATTTGCCGATTTGGTCGCGTCTATGTCGTTGTCTTCAATAAAGGCTGTAGACGCGCAAGGTACCCTGCGCAAAGAACGCTCGGCCGCCATGAGCTTGGCCGAAGATGCGGAATTGGCCCGCGTTGAACTGGCCGATTATCAAGAACACCTTGAAGACTTGGTCAAAGAACGCACGGTAGAAGTTCAACAACAACGCGACCTGATCAAAGCCGTGATGGACAGCATGACCGTGGGCATTGCGGCCTTTGACAAAGATTTAAAACTGATCGCGTGGAACAAGCCGTTTGTTGAAATTCGCGGTTATCCCGAAGACATGCTTGATCGTGCGCCAACGTTCGAACAAATGACCCGTTATGATATTGGGAAACTGGAATTTGGCGAGGGTGACCCGGAACTAATCTTTAACGAAAAAATAGCCCTCGCGAAAAAATTCGCCCCCCATGCTTTTGATCGCCAACGCCCCAACGGTATGTTCATCGAAGTGCGCGGCGGTCCCATCGAAGGCGGTGGATTTGTCAGCATGTATGCCGATATTACCGAACGCAAACAATCACAAAATAAATTGGCCGATGCTTATTCTGTGATTTCAGATTCCATTGATTATGCCGCGCGCATTCAACGCTCTGTCTTGCCAGACGAGGCTTCGTTTTCCTCTGTTTTATCCGATCACTTTGTGTGGTGGGAACCCCGAGATATTGTCGGCGGTGATATTTATTGGAGCCGCCTGTGGGGGGACGGATACTTGATCATTTTGGGGGATTGCACAGGCCACGGTGTGCCGGGCGCCTTTATGACGCTGATCGCGACGGGCGCCTTGGACAATGCCTTATCCGACATTGCGGGCGGACAGGTCGCAAAATTGATGCAACGTTTGCATCAGTTGGTGCAAATGACCTTGGGCCAGCACGGCAACAAAGGTGAATCCGATGATGGTATGGAATTGGGCATGTGTTACATCAGCGCAGAAATGGACAGCGTTACTTTTGTCGGTGCACGCTTTGAATTGAACCTTCTTGAAAATGGCAACATCACGGTTATCAAAGGCACCAAAAGCGGCATTGGTTATCGTGGCATCGATCATAATCAAGACTACGAAGAACACGAAATTGTTAATCTTCGAAACAAATCTTTTTATATGACATCGGATGGATTGGTTGACCAAGTTGGTGGCGAGCGGGGACGCATGTTTGGCAAAAAACGCTTCCGCAAACTTTTGTTGGATGTCCAAGATTTACCGATGTCAAAGCAAAAAGAGTCCATACGCGAAGCCCTCATAACCTATCAAGGCGCTCAACGCCGCCGCGATGATGTTGCCGTGTTCGGATTCAAAATTCAGGATGATACATAATGAAAAGTCCCTTCGAGGCCGAACTGGCCGCCGTGGAAAACCTAGAGACCTTCCTTGTAAGTCCAGAACAAACTCCACAATCCATTCGCCATGAATTAGAAGGTTTGTTGAAAGACCATAAAAAACTTATAAAACAAAGCAAACGATTGTTGAAAATCAGTGATCGTAATGAGGCTAGTTTACGCGATTCCGGAAAAATCATCGAAGACCAACGCCTGCAGCTGTCCCAAGCAAATGACCAATTGGAACAAACCGTACAGGACCGCACCGCAAGCTTGGCAAAAGCCCAAGACCAGCTTGAAAAACTGGTCAAGTTTGGCCTGTCCATGACCGCCGAACGCAATCATGATCGCCTGATGGAATTGATTCTGTTCGGGGCCAAGGACCTGACCAATGCCGATGGCGGTACGTTGTACATCCGCACGCCGGACGACACGTTAGAATTTAAAATCGTGCAAACGGAATCTTTGAACATCGCCATGGGTGGCACATCGGGCCAAGACATTACCTTTCCCGCGGTTCCCATGTTTGATAAAAAAACACAAGAGCCCAATCACCACAACATTGTCACCCACGTTGCCTTGACGGGGAAAACGGTGATGATTGCGGATGCTTATCAAGAAGACGGTTTTGATTTTTCCGGCACCAAAGCCTTTGATGTCAGCACCGGATATCGGTCGACATCGTTCCTCACCATCCCTTTGAAAACCAGCCAGGGGGACGTGATCGGTGTTGTTCAACTGATAAATGCCCGTGATGTCAAAGGCCAAGTTATTGCCTTTGACGATGATCTGAAAAGTTTTATCGAAGCCTTGGCTTCTCAGTCTGCGGTGGCTTTGGACAATCACCAATTGACCATCGCCCAAAAAGAACTTTTTGATGCCATCGTAAAATTAACGGCGACCGCGATTGATGCCAAGTCTGAATATACGGGTGGGCACTGTGAACGTGTGCCGTTGATCGGCAACTTGCTGGCCGAAGCCGCGTGCGCGTCCGACGAAGGTATATTTGCCGATTTCGACTTTAATGAAGACGAATGGCGGGAATTTGAAATCGCCGGCTGGCTTCATGATTGCGGCAAGGTGACAACGCCGGAATACGTGGTCGATAAAGCCACCAAACTGGAAACTATTTATAACCGTATTCACGAAATTCGCATGCGTTTCGAAGTGTTGTTGCGTGATGTGGAAATTGACTCCTTGAAACAACAATTGGCGCATCCTGAAAATGCTGAATCCCTAAAAGCGGAACTTGCAGCCAAGCAATCCAGCATCCAAGACGACTTTGAATTTATCGCGACGTGCAATGTGGGCGGTGAATTTATGAGTGACGATAAAATTGAACGTCTGGAACAAATCGCCGAGCGTAACTGGACGCGTCATTTTGATGATCGCTTGGGATTGTCGCACATGGAACTGATCGCTCTTGAAAATGTGCCGCAAACACCAACGCCGTCTTCGGAACAGGTGTTGATGAACAAAGCCGAACACATCACGGCGCGTTCGGGCCGGGATTTAAATCCGTTTGGCGAAAACAAGCATGGCTTCAAAATGGACATTCCCAAAAACATGAACAATAAGGGCGAACTGTATAATCTTTGTTTTCGCAAAGGCACCCTAAACGACGAAGAACGCTTTAAAATTAACGACCACATGGTACAGACCATCAACATGTTGGGCGAACTTCCGTTCCCTAAATATTTGGCACGTGTGCCCGAATATGCGGGTGGTCATCATGAAACAATGGACGGGAAAGGCTATCCCAAAAAGCTGTCACGCGATGAAATGTCTTTGCCCGCTCGCATCCTCGCCATTGCCGATATTTTCGAAGCCTTAACTGCGGCGGATAGACCCTATAAACAACCCAAAACGCWCAGCGAAGCCATCCGCATCATGAGTTTTATGCGTAACGACAATCATATAGATCCTGATTTGYTTGACCTGTTTTTGACGTCTGGTGTCCCCCAGGAATATGGCGACCGTTTTTTAAAACCGGATCAAATCGATGACTTAAACATCAATGATTTTCTGAACTCAAAAACGTAAACCTGTTGCCTGTAAGGATGCCTTACGCTGATATGGACGTTGGCAAGGTTTAGCCGTAGACTCAGGATGAAACCTTTAAAGAGATACGAAACACAAAATGGAAAATTTGACTCTTCTTGTTGTTGATGACGACCCGCTTTCGCGCCGGCTTCTCTTGAAGGTTCTAGAGGGATGTGGCGTCAAAAACATTGTGGTGGCTGAAAATGGAGCCGAAGGCGTTGAGGCTTTGGCCAATACCAAAACAAAAATAGACGCGGTACTGTCTGATATCGATATGCCCGTTCTGGACGGCTGGGGCTTTGTCAGTAAAATACGTTTGGGCGCCGTGCCAGATTATACAAACGTGCCCATATATATGATGACGGCCAAAGGTTCCGAAAAAAACGAACAAAAAGCACGCTATAAANRMGTSMWTNKYTAYKMRYTRAAKYCMYCCCGCAAGGACGTGATTTTAAAAATATTGGACGAAATTCTAGGGGCTTAAAGGGCGGGCAGCTGGACGGTAAAGGTTGTACCTTTGCCAACCGTGCTTTCAAGACTGACTTGGCCTTTGTGGGCCGTAACAATCTTTTTAACGATGGCCATGCCCAACCCGTGACTTTTTTCACCACCCGTGGGTTTGACGCTGAGCCGTTCAAACGTGCCAAAAACCTTATCAATTTCAGCTGCGGGGATGCCTAACCCTTGGTCTGCGACTTTGATGAAGGTGTGTTGTGGCGTGCTGGATACAGAGACCGTAATTTCGGTGTTGCTTTCGGAAAATTTAATCGCATTGCCCACCAAATTATCAACCACCTGTGCCAAACGATCCGTATCAAAAACAGCGGTTGTGGGCACGCAGTCTAAGGTTATGGAAATATTTTTTTGATCGGCGATATTGCGCAACAATCCGACGCGTTTTTCGACCATTTGATCCAAGCGCCCCGATGCTGGTTCAAGGGAAAGCTTGCCGCTTTCGATGGCCGATACGTCCAAAAGATCACCCAGTAATTTCAACATGGATTCACTGACTTCATGAATGATGCCCAGCAATTCGGCGCGTTCTTCGCCATCCATATCGGGGTCAGACAGCAACACATCGGAAAACCCGTTGACCAGAGCCGCCGGATTGCGCAAATCGTGCGCGGCCATGCCAACGAATTTGTTTTTCATTTCGTTCAACGCGATCAGTTCCAATTGCTGACGATCACTGATGCGGACCAGACGTTCAGACTGCTTTAATAACTTTTTGTATTCCTTAACCAAAACACCATAATCTGGCTTGTCTTCACCAGACTTTTGGATTTCGTTCAAGAAATCACGCTCTTTACCAAAAATATGCTGTTTTGCCACAATTCGTCCTTGAAAAGTCTAKWKKTASAWSARAKANAYKTYWGTMTNTGMWGMARRAACTAAGAAATCCTTTTTTATGATCCTGAAAATATGGACGTGAATAATTGCGGTTTGGATATATGGTCAGGAGGGTCGAATGCTGGCACGAGACATGTACGACTTTAGAGATGAGCTCAACGAAAAGGGCATTATCTTTTGTTACAGCGGCTATATCACCGAGGCTATTTTATCGGGCATCGGTAGCGCCTTAAAAACAAAATTAGCTCTGGAACATGAAGAACGGGCCCGTACGCGAAGCCTTTTTGCTGTGTTTGTTGAGCAAGTTCAAAATGTAATCCGCTATTCCGCCGAACGCATCCCCGAAGGTGATGGTGATGAGAGTGATGAATTGCGGTACGGCGTATTGATCGTGGGAAAAAGTGACGATAAATATTTTGTATCGTGCGCCAATCTGATCGCACAAGACGACGTTGCTCGTTTGAATAAAAATTTAGATAAAATTCAGAGTCTCGATGCCGAAGGACTAAAAGTCCTGTTTAAGCAAACCCTGAAAGGGGAGACGCCTGAGGGCAGCAAAGGGGCTGGTGTTGGGTTCGTTGATATTGCTCGGCGCGCCTCCCATGGCTTTGAATTTGATTTTACAAAAGTAGATGACACACATTCATATTTCTGCCTCAAGGCATATGTGTAATCACAAGGAAAACTAAAATGGACAATATTTCGATTGAACAAAGCGAGCGTGCTCCTGGTGTGGATTTCAACTTTGAAAACAGCACTTTTTCGCTCAAGGGAGAATCTTATCCCGAAGACGTTACGGCCTTTTACGGCCCGCTTTTAGATGGACTTGAAAAACATTTTGAAGACCTAAAAGGGACCAAAGTTTCGTTCACGTTTGATCTGGTTTATTTCAACAGTTCAACCGCTAAAATTCTCATGGGCCTTTTTGATATGTTGGATGAGGCTGCCGAAGACAACGATGTGACCGTCACATGGAATTACGAAGTCGATGACGACAACATGGAAGAAATGGGCGAAGAATTCGGTGAAGACCTTGAAAAAGCAACGTTTATTTTGAACGAAGTAGCGATTCCCTAAAATGGCCTTTGATGTATTCCAAAAAGAACAAGTCACTATCGAAGTTGCCAAGGCTCTTCTGGACAGTGGTCGTTTGCCCAAATCGGCGGTCGATGAATACACAAATCTTTTAAAAGCCTATGAAAAACTGTTTAAGTCTTCGAAACGCTTGGTGCGCATATCGGATCGTAACGAAGCCGAGCTGAACACCGTTGCAAAGTCTTTGGACGAAAAAAATGCGATGTTGGAAGACTTATCGGGGAAACTGGGGAAATATCTTTCACCGCAAATATTTGATTCCATTTTTTCCGGGAAACAAGACGCCGAACTCAAAACCGAACGTAAAAAACTAACGGTATTCTTTTCTGATTTGAAAGATTTCACATCAACAACGGCTGACCTGCAACCCGAAGACTTAACATATTTGCTTAATAAATACTTTTCAGAAATGTCTAAAATTGCTCTGGAATATGGGGCCACAATCGACAAATTTATCGGCGATGCCATGCTGATGTTTTTTGGCGATCCAGAAACCAAGGGCGTCCCCCAAGACGCCCGCGCCTGTGTTGCCATGGCGGTCGCCATGCAACGCCGCATGGAAGACTTAGGCGAAATTTGGCGGGCCAAGGGGTATGAAAAACCCTTTAAAATGCGTATTGGTATTTGCACCGGGTATTGCAACGTTGGCAATTTCGGATCAGATGTACGCATGGATTACACCATCATCGGCGGCGAAGTAAATTTAGCCGCGCGCCTAGAAGGTGCGTCGGATCCCGGTGGTATTTTGATGTCGTACGAAACCTATGCCTTGGTCAAAGACATGGTCGAAGCCGAAGAACGTGAATCCATCACCATGAAAGGCATCCGCCGCGAGGTCCATGCCTATGCCGTGACCAATATCTTGGACGGTTTTGAAAAAGATCGCCGGGTTGTGCATCATGAAGACGAAGGTCTTTATTTGCACATGGATATTGACCGGCTCAAAGGAAAATCCAAAACAGCCGCCAAGCGTCAGCTTAAAAGTGCCCTTGATAAATTGAATTCTTAAAAGTCTGCATAAACTCAGCCTGTGGAGCGATCGTCATGAGAAAGTTTTTTCTATTTTTGTCTGCTTTAATCTTTTCTGCGCCGGCACTGGCAAATGACCCCATTCATTTGATGAGTGAAGAATTTCCGCCCTATCAATTTTATGAAGGCGAGAGCAAAGTGGCTACGGGGATTTCGATTGAAATCGTTCAGGCTATTCAAAACAAAATCGGTAACACTGACGAAATCAAAATTTTACCATGGAACCGCGCCTTAAAACTTTTGGCGAAAAAGAAAAACAGTGCGCTTTTTTCAACGGCCCGCACCCCCGCCCGTGAAGACAAATACAAATGGGTTGGTCCACTTTCAAAATTGGAAATGGTTTTTTTCAAAAAGAAAGGCAGCACTGTTCACTTCACATCCCTAGACGAAGCCAAAACCGTTGCCAAAATTGGCGTCACCAAAAATGTCGCTACGCATGAGATTTTGGTCAATTTAGGCTTTGAAAACCTAGATGTTTTGAAAAGCGGCAGTGATGACAAAAACCTTAAGCGGTTGTTGAAAGGCCGCGTAGATGTATGGCCTACGGCTTATTACGCCGGTATTTACAGCGCCAAAAGAATCGGAATTGCCGATCAAATCGAAGCTATTCCCAACGTTAAGCTGATGTCTGGTGACCTGTATCTTGCCTTTAACAAAGATACAGATAGTCATGTCATTCACGAATGGCAGGCGGCCTTGGATCAATTGAAAAGCGACGGCGTAGTAGAGGCCATTCACAAAAAATACGACCAATAAAGTAAAACGTTATTGGTAGGGCTTGTGCAAGGCCTTAAACCAGTCTGTTTTTTTCATAGAAAATCTTTGAAAACATGACGTAACTGATCGATATTCCTCACAAGATTGCCCAGCTTATTATTGTTTTCAAGAATACGGCTGTGTTAACAGAGGCACCAGGACAAGGCCCATAAATACGCGTTATAAGAATTGCCTCGCCATTATTTTACACCTGTTCTAAATTGATACTATTAGTATATTCGAATATAACAGTTGTACAGAGGATTTATTGTTGTTCCTCTGCTAGTCGTTTATGCTGAATTAAAGTGTACAACACCTGTGTTGTTTTGAGGGGACCACCGTGAACTTACGTTTTGTTCATCTGTTTTTGGCATTATTTGTCTTTATAGCATCGCCCAATTGGGTTGGTGCCGCAGAGCCCATCGGCAACGCCCGAGAACAAGCGGTTGCCGAAGAGATGGCCTCAGCCGTAAAACGCGCGCTGTTTGACCTGAACACCGAACAAGTTAAAGACATTGTCGCCTTTACCTTAAAGAGCAATAAAGCCATCAAGGCGTTAACGATCATTGATTCTTATAGCAAAGAGGCTGTGCTCTCTTTTTCGCGCGCTGGCAGCGTGGAATCTTACGATAAAATTCTTCCAAAAAACCTGCAAGGCTTGACCGCGTACACGGCACCGATTGTCTTTAACGAAGAGAAAATTGGTGATCTTAACATTTATTATGAGGCAATTTTTGCGGCAGACGTAAAATCAAATCCGCCACCCGACAACGGCAAAGCCGGGCAGGATTTAGCCCGTAAAATAGCAGCCTTCACCAATCGTGCTATTTACAATCTTGATGAAGATCAATTGCTGGCTGTTCTTGAAAATTTCTTGGAAGAACACCCTGAAATTAAAGGCTTGGTCGTCACGGAAACCATCGATCAAGAAATACTACTCACATATTTTCGACAAAATAACCAAGTCGTTTATGGCGAAACTATTCCAAATGACATTCAAGCTTTTAGTTCATTTGCGGCAGATTCAATATTCGAGGGTTCGACGATTGGCACGGTGCAAATTTATTATGTGCCAGCCTCTACCGGAAGCTCCGCACAAATAGATATTCTCACAGCCGAAGAACGGGCATGGATTAAAAACAATCCGGTCATGACTGTGGGGGTCGAAGAATGGTTCCCCTTTATCAGAACCAATGGAAATGGAACAACAGGTGGTATTTCCGGCGATTTTATTACGCTTGTTCTGAAAAAAACGGGCCTAAAAATTAAGGTGATCAGTGATGAATGGAGCACGTTGCTGGCGGATTTTAAAGATGGAAAAATCGACCTTTTGCCCGCCACCTATTACACCGATAAACGAGCCACTTATGGCCTGTACAGCAATCCTTATTTTACGGCTAAAGAATTCCTTTATGTCAAGCAGGGCACCAGTTCGGCACGGTCCTTTGCTGATTTAAAAGGCAAAAAACTGGCGATTGTGACGGGCTTTGGCACGATTCCAAAAATCCGAGAGAAATTTCCGGACATTGAAATTGTTGAAACCAAAAACCAGCTGGCGTCCCTTTACGCCGTGTTGAACGAAGACGTAGAGGCTACTTTTGAATCGCAATTTGTCATCGAAGAACTTATTCGCACGGAATTGATCACGGGCATTCAGGGGATTGCTCAAAATATCTTCAAAGCCTCGTCTCTGTTCTTTTTCTCTCACCGAGAAAAGCCCCTTCTTCAGTCAATTCTGACCAAGGCTTTGGACAGCATCACCGAAACTGAAAAACGCCAGTTGATGAACAAATGGGTAAAGGCCCAAGATAGCGCCGCCAGTCGAGGGGGCGTCCAAACTCAAGAAGAGGCTGGCATATCGTGGATGATTGTCGGCGTCATTTTGGTTTTTGTTGTGATGTTGCTGTCGGCTTTGTTGCTGCCACGCATTTTGTCCGATGAAAAACTAGCCAATCATTTTGGATCAACCCGTTTTCGTATGATTGCCATGATCGCAACCAGTCTGATGGTGGTCTTGGTCGCGGGTCTGGTTTGGCGCGCCTTGGAACAAAACAAAAGCACAGCGCTGGCTTCGACCGCAGATGACTTAGACGTGGTTATACACGGCACCATGGATCGATTGGATTCTTGGATTCAATCTCGCCAAAACTTCCTTTTGCGATTGGGGCGAGACCCCGAACTTGTCGCCATCACAAAACGCTTGTTGGCTGTCCCAGCCGTGCCGGAAATCCTTAAAGGGTCACTTCCATTGGCCGATGCTCGGGCCTTTTTCAAAAAAAATGAAGCAGAGTTCGGAAAAATTGGTTTTTTCATCATTGATAAAGACACCATCAGTGTTGGTTCTGGTCGTGACGCCAACTTAGGGACGAAAAACCTCATTGCCGAACAAAAACCATATCTGTTGTCCAATGCCTTTCAAGGGCAAGCCGTTTTCATTCCGCCCATTCGTTCAGATGTCAGCCTGACTGTTCAGGACAATGCATCTGAACCGGATATAAAAAAGCCGCTGACCATGTTTTTTGCGGTGCCTATTCGGGACACAAATGGGTTGGTTTTGGCTGTGTTGACACAGCGCCTGAAACCGGAAGGACGATTGTCCAAAATCATGCAGGCCGGTCGGTTGGGGCAATCGGGGGAAAGTTACCTGATTGATCACGAAGGTGTGCAGGTTACAGAGAGTCGATTTAAAACAGATTTGATAAAAATCGGCTTACTGTCCAAGGACGTCAGCAAGCAAGTCCGCATACAAGTCCGTGATCCCGGTGGGAATATGATGGATGGATTTCAACCCAAAAAACCAATGGCTGAACGCTCCCTCACGCAAATGGCGGCGGATCTGTTGCGCATCAGCGCAGATACTTCCTTGGACAATTTTCTGAATGGTTACAGCGATCTGGGGCGAAATGTTGATACGGGCTATCGTGATTACCGCGGCGTTCAAGTCTTTGGTACGTGGGTGTGGAACGAACGCTTAGGCTTGGGCATTGCCTCTGAAATAGATGTGGATGAGGCCTTTTCTGGATACTACAGTCTGCGTTTAAGTCTTTTGGTTATCACGGGCATCACCTTGCTGTTGACCATATCTGCGCTGTTGGTAACGTTAATGTTGGGCGAAAAAGCCACCTTGACCATGCGCAAATCTAGGGATGAATTGGAAGACCGTGTCATCGAGCGCACCCAGGAATTAAAAGCCACAAACGACCTGATCACCGAAAGCATTCAATACGCCAGCCGTATTCAACGCTCTATTCTTCCCGATGATGGTGTGTTATCCGCCGTAACCCAAGAGCATTTTGTGATTTGGGAACCCCGTGATGTTGTCGGTGGCGATATTTATTGGCACGGTGCATGGGGCGATGGGTGTTTGATTATTCTGGGCGATTGCACAGGGCACGGTGTTCCCGGTGCGTTTATGACCTTGATTTCCATTGGCGCCTTAGAACGAGCCATGAGCGAAATCGAAGGCGGTAATGTTGGCGAACTGGTGTCGCGGGTTCATCAATATATTCAAGTCAGCCTCAGCCAACATTACGGCGGGGGGCATTCCGATGATGGCATCGAATTGGGGGCTTGTTATTTTGTTCCCGAAGAACCTGAAATGACTTTTGTCGGGGCTCGGTTTGAATTGATGATTAACGATGGCGCCGAAGTCACCACCATCAAAGGCACCAAAGCCGGCATGGGGTACCGGGGCATTCCTTATGACCAAGGATATGACGAAAATACGGTTTCGTTAAAAATGGGCCAAACGTTTTATATGACCACGGACGGGCTTGTTGATCAGGTCGGTGGCGAACGCAAGCGTATGTATGGCAAACGGCGGCTTAAAAAATTGTTGTTAGAAATTGAACAGCAATCCATGAATGAGCAGAAAAAATCCGTTTACCGCGCGCTTCTTGATTACCAAGACCTTGAAAAACGCCGAGATGATGTCTCTATCATTGGCTTTAGATTTTGATCATTCGTCTTTAAAGGCGTTGAAACTGACCCAGAGCAATTCATAAGACGACGGACAGTCGTTGAGGGTGTTTTCATAAATGCTCATGACGAAACCTCCCGTCACGAATTGAGTGTATTTAGATAAATGGCGTATAAATACTGTATAAAAATAAGTTTACTTGCAAATATAGGTTATGTTTACTTACTATTTTGAGGTGCTATGCACCTTACTGCATTCTACGGTAAGCAGGCTTAAAATACACCAAATCTACAAAACCCAATCCCCAAACACAAAAAAGGCCAACGTCCTGATTTATAAGGATATCGCCCGAATCTCACGACAAACTAAGCTGTGAAACGACATTTTAAGATGTATCTGACATCTGACATCAGATAACGGTTTTTTTGAGAGATTGGTTGGGGCGGTAGGATTCGAACCTACGCTCTTCGGCATCAAAAGCCGCTGCCTTACCGCTTGGCCACGCCCCATTTGTGGAGGGAAAATAGGGGTAAACGTTTTAGATCGCAAGCCCGAATACAGGTTTTTTGCATTTTCCTGAAATTAATACTTTTAAAGCCAGTTTTTGGCGTCTGGGCTATCCATGATCCGAGCCGCTTTCACCCACCATAAAGGCTGGGTTTCCGCCAAATTGTCCTGAGCGGACAGGGCCGAGGCCTGGGAAGAAAAGATCGCAAAACAAGTCGCCCCCGATCCACTCATGCGGGCCAGCAGGCAGTTGTTTTGGGCGTTTAAGGCGTCAAGCACGTCTTGAATCTTTGGCGCCAAGGCAATTGCGGGGGCGGCAAGGTCATTTTTGCGCTGAGCCAACAGCTTGACCAAGCCCTGAACATCTTTGGGGGTTTCATAAAAAGGCTGGGCTGTTGAAAAACCGTCGGTGCGGGCGTTAAAGACGGAAGGCGTCGACAACGCCACATGAGGATTGGCCAAAACGATCCACACCGGGCTGGGCAGGGGCGGGGCCAAGGTCAGCTGTTCGCCAATGCCGGCCATGAACACGGTGCGGCCTTCTAAACAGACCGGAACATCGGCGCCTAAACGCAAAGCCAAATCATCCATTTGGGCCGAACAAAGATCGTCGCTCCACGAAGAAAATAAAGTCTCTAACGTCAGGCGGGTATTGCTATCGTCACCGATCAGATTGGCGGCCTGATGAATTTGTTTGTCGGACAGTTTTAAGGCCCAAAACTTAACCAAGGCGCGCAAGGTCGCCGCCGCATCCGTTGATCCACCGCCAATGCCGGATGCCACGGGCAGATTTTTTTCCAACGTGATGTGAGCATTGGCTTGGACACCTAAGCGCTCAGCCAGCAGGCGAGCGGCTTTTAAGACCAGGTTATCCGGCCCAGACGGCACGTCCGCCGCATAAGGTCCCGTCAACGATAAGCTGAGGCCTTCATGGTCTTTGTGGGGTTCAACGGTGATAACATCGCCAACATCGGCGAACGCCACTAGGGAATCCAAGGTGTGATAACCGTCTTCGCGTTTTCCGGTGACATGAAGGTACAAGTTCAGCTTTGCCGGAGCCCGTTCGGTAACGATCATTGCGCAGGATCTGGGGCGGGAAGCCCATTTTTGATCTTATCGCGCAAGGCTTCAATCAGGTCCGGCTTGGCGTCCATATCCAAAGCCCGCTGCCATTGAAAGCGGGCTTCGCGCAGACGGCCCACGCGCCATAATGCATCGCCAAAGTGGTCGTTGATCAAAGCATCGTCGGGGCGCAACGTGGTGGCGCGTTCCATACTTTTTACGGCGGCCTTATAATCACCCACGCGAAATAGTCCCCATCCGAGGCTATCAACGATATAGCCGTCCCGTGGCCTGAGTTGAACGGCCTTGCGGATCATTTCGAGGGCTTTTTTAAGGTGCATACCCTGATCGATCCATGAATAGCCCAAGTAGTTCAAGACGCGAGGTTCATCGGGGTTCAGGGTCAGGGCTTTTAAAAAATCAAGTTCGGCCTTGGGCCATTGTTTGGTTTGCTCATACGCAATGCCGCGCATGTAAAACACGTCCCAGTTTTTTGGGCCAGCGGTGCCAATGCGATCCAAAGCCTCGCTGTAAACAATGATGGCTTCGTCAAAGCGAGAGTGGCGGCGGAAAATATCGCCCAATTCGATCAGCGGGTGTTCGCGGCTGGGATAGGCTTCGGCCAATGCCTTTAAGATTTCGATGGCTTTTTCGGTTTTTTCCAATTGGTCATAATTGTTGGCCAGATGCTGACGGGAAAACCAATATAGTGGTGATGTGTCAGGAATTTTTTCGTAAATCGCGTTGGCTTCGGTGATGCGGTTGCTTTTTTCCATGGCGGCGGCACTGACGATGGCGGC
>NVTL01000039.1 GCA_002401565.1 Rhodospirillaceae bacterium | reverse complement strand
GGGCAATCTGACCAGCCAATTGGCGGGCGATTATGTATCCAAAAAGGTCGGTGGAGAATTTGGAAGCCTGCTGGGCAACACCGTGGGCAGCACGCTCGGTAATACGGTTTCTGGTGCGTTCAGTTCTTCTGAGACTGTAAGTCAGCCCAAGGCCACAGACGGCACCACCAACACCTTTGGCGGCCTCAACAACGGCATGAATACCCAGAAGGCATCCTTGTGCCCAAATCCACACCAAAAATAGACCTCAACCCCAAAGCGGGTCAAACGCACGTTGGCACAGCCCAACAGACCCGAAATCTTAAGGCCATAAACCAGCAAAGGGACCTCGCGGCTAAAGCTGTGCAAACGCCCCAAAAGGCTCCGCTCACACTGAACCAAAAGATTGAAGCCACGACCAAGAAAATGAACGCAACACATATCGCTGAACAGAAAGCAAAAATGCCAGCTTCCCAACAAGCGATTTACAACGACTTGGTTGCCAAGGCGAAGGCTGGGCGACAAAAGATTCTGGTTCAGCAAGCAACGCCACAAGCCCCAAAACCTTTAGGTACGGCCTCACCCACACGTTCCACAGAAGTCCTCGCATCCGCGGCGCCAATCACCAAGTCTCCAACAAGCAAGCCCCCCATCAGCGACGAACGGATCGGCAAAGAAATCACAGCCATCAAGGCCGAAAAACCTGAGGCAAGACCATCGTATAACCAATTAAAAGCAGAAGCGACCACAAGGATTGAAGCCAAAGATGCCGTTGCGTACTCACAATCGGAAACCCCAGCGCCAGAACCTAAAACGGTTGAAATGGATATGGACAAAAGCCTAGAAACCTTACGAAACGGATCAGGGGAAGACGTGCAGGCGTTGGTCGGTCAATTGAAGGAAATGAAGGATAAAAAGGTAAAACTTCCTCCGGAATTGAAACGTTTTCATGAAGGCTATACAGACCACAAAGCCAAGCAAAGCGACCTAACTCCGCCAACGCAAAGAATAGACCAAAGTGATCAATCATTCGCGATTGCTCAAAGACAGCATGCAAGACAACTAGCAAGGCAAGAAACCGAGGCGATCAGTGCCGGAATGAATGCGGCTAAAAATAATTTTATAGATGCATTGTACGGTGCGAACCTGAATACATATGTGGATTTAATGGCGGGAGCCGGAGCCTTAACAGGCAATCCTCGATCTGCGGGCTTTATTAAAGCCATGAAAGGAATTGCCGATAAAAATGTCGCGAAAAATTATGGGAAAACAACATCTGCGGTCATGGGTCGGATGTTTGGCGGTGGCGCTGATCGGGGCGTACAGGCTTATCCGGGTACAGGATTTATTCACGCTGCTGGCACCACCGCGACAAAAGTCGGCGAAAGCGGAGCATCAATGAAAGAGGTGACAAGGCAAGCAAGGGGCGCTGCTGGTGCGAATCTGCTTGGTGGAAAACTCCCCGCAGGCTCGGCGGTTTTATTTCGAGCCATAAAAGCCCCAAAAGCCAAAAGCCTGCTCGATTATACTTTAAAGGGAGGTGAAAAAGCACTGGGATATGCGGCTGAAAAAGGACTGAAAGGAACGATGGGAGGTGTTGAGAAGGGCAAATCTCCTAGTAAGCCTAAAATTAGAAAATAGATATTCTAATCGCATAAATGAAAGCCTCCATCA
Organism: Rhodospirillaceae bacterium; assembly: GCA_002401565.1. GTDB lineage: Bacteria > Pseudomonadota > Alphaproteobacteria > Rhodospirillales > Magnetovibrionaceae > JANLGW01. The sequence continues at coordinate 28,113 of NVTL01000039.1, read as the reverse complement.
AATAACAATATGCGAATATACACACACAGGGTGTCTTGAATATGGACATTCGGGACATCCTGTTCGTATCCTTGAAGTTTTAAGGATACTTTTGCATACACACTCCCATGTTTTACAGCTTTATTCATCCAAACTCGATACTCTTCCCCTGCGTCCTTATCTAGCCAAGCCAAATTAATCATGGCATCAACAACACCATGATTCGCTGCTTTTTGAAGCCATTGCTTATCGATTTCTGGGTCATTGGGGCGACCATTACCATCAAAACAGATACTCATATTATACATGGCATTGGGGTAACCAGCGTTAGCTGCTCGCTCATACCAATCACATTCAATTTTGGGGTTATTGGGAAACACGCTGGTTCCATAGTGCAATAGACCAATGTAATTCATCGCCTTCGCATGCCCAGCTTTCGCCAGTGGAAATAAGATGGCTTTGGCTTTGGCAAACTCTTCATCGTCATAAAAAGCCACGCCCTGTTCGACCAATTGGTCTTGTTCCGGCGTAGCCTCAAAGGCAACCGCATCCGGCGCGTTCAAGAGCATCACAACACATAAAGTTAAAATCAGTTTTACAATCATAAAGACAAGGTAAATAAGGATGTGACGTTTGACAATACCCAAAGAAATGAAAAGGCGAGCTCAGGGTCTTCTTGCGGCTGGGGCGCTTGGGGGTTTAACCGGGGGGACGGTACGACTTGCCGCCACTAAAGCATTGTCAAAGGCTAACTGGGCCACCAAAGAGCTCTTCGGCGGCACCATAGAAGCCACCGCCAGCGGAACCCTGAAGGGAGCGATGGGACGGATTGATAAACAGAAAGATAGTGAAAAAGGAAATTAACTTAATCACAAGCTAAAAAGCTTCCGTCAAATATTAAAATACGAACATATACACACAAGGTGTCCTGGATTTTTAAATCCGGGACACCCTGTTCGTAACCTTGAAGCTTTAGAGAAACTTTTGCATATACGCTTCCATGTTTGACAGCTTGGTTCATCCAATAACGATAGCTTTCACCATATTCATCATCAACTCGGGCTAAATTTATCATGCCGAGTATTGAACCTTTCGTAGCACTTTGTTCCCTCCAGCCTAGCATAAGATCAATATCATGTGGACGTCCAAGACCTTTTTCGTAACAGATGCTTAAGTTATTCATAGCAGATACATAGCCCGCATTTGCAGACTTTTCATACCAATCGCATTCAATCTTCGGGTCATTAGGGAAGACCCCTGTATTTTCATGCATTCTCCCAACAATATTCATCGCCTTAGCATGCCCGGCCTCGGCCAGTGGCAATAAGATGGCTTTGGCTTTTTCGTATTCTTCATCGTCATAAAAAGCCACGCCCTGTTCGACCAATTGGTCTTGAGCTTCATTCGCACGCACAGAGTTTTCTGGGGCGAGCACCAGACTTAAAACACACAAAACAAAAGCAATTTTTTCAACCATGCAGAGACCATAAACGTTGAGCCGTAGACTGGCAATGCTGGCTTCGCTTATACGCCCAAACGCTCGTTTTTTATGGTTGTTGTTGCTATCGTATGAAGGTTTTAGTTTAGAGTAATGCAAGTGTTCGTCTTAGTGCGTTGTTAGGTCCATTGATAATAAATGTTTTGTTTCAATCTATTCCCCCATATAATGCAAAAGAGTTAGTAAACATGAATTTGACTTTCCCAAGGGGGGTGAATGTCTGCATTGACCCAAAAAGTGGCACCGGAATTCATACCAGAAGGTTTCTTAAAGGAAATCCAAGGCCAAAGCCGTGAAAGCCTTTTCCGTGTTTTAAAGGCTTTGTGCTTTTCCCATCCCCGTGCTGTCGTCATCACCGATAAAGACAATTTTATTGTCGAAGTGAACCCTAAATTTGAAAAAATGACCGGGTACACTCGTGATGAAGCCTTGGGTCAAAGACCTTCTTTAAGTAAATCCAATCGACACACCAAAGATTTTTACCAACGGATGTGGACGCACATCAACGACCATAATCATTGGGAAGGGGAAATCTGGGATCGTAAAAAAGACGGCAGTGTGTACCCAAAATGGTTGCGTATCGATCGCTTTGCGGATGACGCCGGCGACACGCTGTTTTACATGGCCGTTTTTCATGGTTTGAATGAAGAAGCCGATAACGAAGACGTCATCGACAAACTTTTGTATTACGATCACCTGACGGGGCTTCCCAATCGGGTTTTGTTCCGTCACCACCTGGAACACGAATTTCAAGTGTCTGACCGCTATGGCCGAAAAGCCGGATTGATGTTGGTGAACATCGATCGCTTTAGCCAAATCAATGATGGATTTGGTTATCTGGCGGGGGATGAACTTTTGATATCCATCGCCAAACGATTAGAACCCTGTATCCGCCAAACTGATTTGCTGGCGGCCAAGTCAGGAGATGCGGGAGAAAAGAAACACCGCAAAGCCGATGCTATATCACGATTTGGCGGCGATGAGTTTTCGTTTATTCTGTCCGATTTGAAAACGGGTGAAGGGGCGGCGGTTGTTGCGGAACGGGTGATGAAAGCGTTCGAAGAGCCGTTCGAGCTTGATGGCGTAAAGTTTTACCTGAACGTCAGTGTCGGCATTTCGGTTTATCCTGAAAACGGTCAGACCATTAACGAACTTTTGCGCTGTGCTGAAAATGCCTTGGTGCGGTCCAAACGAGACGGTGGTAACGAATACACATTCTTTTCAGATTCCATGAATAAAAACATGGCCGAACGCATCCGCATGGAAGGCAATATTCGCAAGGCCGTCAAAGAACAAGAGTTCGTTCTGTATTATCAGCCCAAGGTGGATATCACCACCGGCGTGGTGTGCGGTATGGAAGCCCTGATCCGTTGGCCCCAAGAAGACGGCACCATGATGTCGCCTACTGAATTTATTCCGTTGACCGAAGAAACCGGACAGATCGTGCCCATTGGCTCGTGGGTTTTGGAACAGGCGTGCAGAGATATTGTGGCGATTAATATTGACTATGGAAAATATTTAAAAGTTGCCGTGAATATTTCGCCCAAACAATTCCGTCAGAATCAGTTTTTGGAAATGGTGCGAAACATCGTGACGAAGACCGAATGTGACCCCACATTTTTGGAATTGGAAATCACGGAAAGCATGATGATGGAAGATGTCGAAGGGGCCATTCAAACCATGAAGGAAATCCGAAATATTGGCATTACTTTGTCCATGGATGATTTTGGCACCGGCTATTCGTCGTTGGCGTATTTGCGGCAGTTCCCGCTGGACACCTTGAAAATCGATCGCTCTTTCATTTGCGGCATGATGGAAAGTTCCGGCGATGCTTCGATTGTTTCCGCCATTTGTTCGATTGGCCGGAACTTAGGCCTTGGCGTTATTGCCGAAGGTGTTGAGCACGATTTTGAAGTGCCCATGCTCCAAGAAATGGGGTGCACCATGATCCAGGGCTACCTGTATGGAAAACCTTTGCCCATTGCTGAATTCAGAGCAAAATTCTGTGATAAACAATAGCGCGGCAACAATTGCCGAGCGGCAAAAACATGCCCCCTCGCTTTATATTTAAAATCATAAAAAACAATAGGTTAATGATGTTTTTGTCGTTCTGAAAACGGCATAAGAGTTGCATAGTTGTCTGTAGGTATCGAAAAGGAGATACAGATGAGCACCATTTCAACGACGCAAAGCCTGATTGGCGAAGACGCAAAAGTGCAGAACGCTCGGCGTTATGATTTGACGGAAAATCAAATGACTAAATTTTCTGATCTTTTGAAAAATGCAGAGAACAAACGCACAGATGGCTCAACCCCAGACGGCGAAGAGGCTTCGTTAAACGTCGATGGCCAATACATCAAAGATTATGTTATGGACCGCTTGAAAAATCGCCTGATTAAAAATTCTGAATTTGGTTCTGAATTTTCCTCCCAATATGGGAACGCGACTGATTTTTCGTCTTTGACAACTTTGGTCAATCCTCAGGATTTTTTCGCGACCGACGACAGCTCTTCGCGCGATAGAGCAAATGAGTTCTCTTCGTTTTTGAATTCACATTTTGATCTGAACACCTTGCAAATGTTGTCCAACATACAAGAAGATGCATCTGTCGATAAAACCTCTTAAGCGTGCCATGCAGCGAAAGCCTTATTCAGTATAAGGTCTCAACCAAAATTAGACATTCGTCATATTTATCTCAAAAAAGAATGCTTGCGGACTTGCCCTTTTAGGGCTCAAAATGTCGCCCAAATCCAACGCTATTAGATTGGATGTACATGGGAGGTATTTATGGAAAGAGCTTTAGTGATTGATTCCGGCAAGTGCACCGGGTGTGAGCAATGTGAAGTTGCTTGTTCGACGGTACACGAAGGTGTGTCGAATCCGGCACATTCGCGGATTAAGGTTTTCAACTTTCATGACGAAGGACGCTTTGTTCCTTATACCTGCACCCAATGCGATGAAGCTTGGTGCATGCAGTCGTGTCCTGTGGATGCGATCACGTTGGCCGACGGCGGCGCCAAAGTCGTGTCTGACAGCCAATGCGTGGGCTGTAAAGTTTGCACCATCGCCTGTCCTTTCGGCACCATCAATTACAATGCTTCAACCGGAAAAGTGATCAAATGCGATCTGTGTGATGGCGATCCGGCCTGTGCGAAGGCTTGCCCAACGGGGGCCATTGTCTTCACCGATGCTGAAGCCACCGGTTACGAAAAAATGAAATCTTGGGCCAAGGCGACTGACGCCGGCTCACAAGCAACCGCTTAAAGGGAGGAATTTATTATGTCTTGGGCAAGAAAAGTCCTCCGCGTCAATTTGACCGCCGGAACATGTACAGAAGAACCGCTCAACATGGATTGGGCCGAACAATATTTGGGCCAACGGGGGTTGGCGACCAAATATCTTTCCACAGAAATCGATCCAAAAGTTGATCCGCTTTCTCCCGATAACAAACTGATCTTTGCCACCGGACCTTTGACCGGAACGGCCGCCGCCACAGGTGGGCGTTGGTCGGTGATCACCAAGGGTGCCTTAACGGGCGCGATTGCGTGTTCAAATTCCGGCGGATTTTTCGGTGCTGAACTGAAATTTGCAGGCTGGGATATGGTGATTTTCGAAGGAAAATCAGCAAAGCCCGTCTACCTGATGATCCAAGACGACAAAGCCACCTTGATGGATGCGTCCAAGTATTGGGGCCGCACCGTTTGGGAAACCGAAAAAGGCCTGAAAGCCGATCATCAAGACCCACAAATTCGTGTGGCGTCCATTGGCTTGGCTGGCGAACGCGGCGTTAAGTTTGCGGGCATCGTGAACGATCTTCACCGCGCTGCTGGGCGTTCTGGCGTGGGCACCGTCATGGGCTCTAAAAACTTAAAAGCCGTTGCCGTTCGCGGAACCAAGGGTGTTACGGTCAATGACCAAGCCGCCTTTGATATCGCCACCGACGCGGGCAAAGCTGTATTGGCTGAAAACGGTGTGACGGGCGAAGGCTTACCTGCACTGGGCACCCAGGTCTTGATGAACGTGATTAACGAAACGGGCGCTCTGCCGACCCGAAATCATCAAGACATTCAATTCGAAAGTGCGTCCGATATTTCGGGTGAAGCCATGCATGAAATCCGCCGTTCCGATGGCAAGGCGAACCTCACCCGCAATGCGGCGTGTTTCAGCTGCACAATCGGTTGCGGACGTATTTCCACCATTGATCCAACCCACTATACGGTCAAAGATCGCGAACAATATCAAATTGCTTCGGGTGGTTTGGAATACGAAGCCGCTTGGGCTTTGGGGGCGGCAACAGGTGTCAAAGACATTGATGCTTTGACCTTTGCCAACTTCATTTGCAACGAACAAGGTTTTGATCCGATTTCCTTTGGCGCGACCCTTGGGGCGGCTATGGAATTGTATGAAATGGGCGTATTGACGACCAAAGAAACGGGCGGTCTGGAACTCACTTGGGGCAACGAAGTTGCGTTGACCACCTTGGTTGAACTGACCGGACGGAACGAAGGTTTTGGTGCGGAAATTGGTTTGGGTTCTAAACTATTGTGCGAAAAATATGGACACCCCGAATTGTCCATGTCGGTTAAGGGCCAGGAATTCCCAGCCTATGACGGACGTGGTATTCAGGGCATGGGCTTGACCTATGCAACGTCAAACCGTGGCGCGTGTCATTTGCGCAGCTACACCGTGGCGTCCGAAGTTTTGGGCATTCCTGAAAAAACCGATCCGTTGTCATCGGATGGCAAGGCTGGCTTGGTTATCGCTTTCCAAGACGCAACAGGTGCCGTGGATTCCGCTGGTCTGTGTGTGTTCACCACGTTTGCGTGGTCGATGGATGATATTGCTCCGCAAATTGATGCGGCGTGCGAAGGCGATTGGACCGTTGAACGGTTGTTGCAAGTCGGCGAACGCATTTGGAACTTGGAACGTAAATTCAATCTGGACGCGGGCTTTACGGGCAAGGACGATACATTGCCCAAACGCTTGTTAAAAGATGCGGCAAAAACCGGACCTGCCAAAGGTAAAGTCAGCGAGCTGGGCAAAATGTTGCCGGAATATTACAGCTTGCGCGGTTGGACCGAAGACGGTGTTCCAACCAACGAAACCCTTGATCGTTTAATCTTGTAAAGGGGACTTGATGAAACACGTCATTATTGGGGCTGGTCCTGCTGGGGTCACCGCCGCGGAAACTTTGCGTAACGCCGACCCGGACGCTCATATCGTCTTGGTCGGTGGCGAAGCTCACCCGCCGTATTCTCGCATGGCTATTCCGTATGTTTTGACGGGCAAAATCGAAGCCCAAGGCACGTACTTGCGCCAAGATCAAAGTCACCTTGAAAACCTGATCATTCATTATGTCGAAGGTTGCGTTTCCAAGGTGGATGTCAAACAAAGCCAAGTGATTTTGGCGAACGGTCAAACCTTGCCGTATGACCGATTGCTGGTGGCGACCGGATCAACACCTGTGACCCCACCCGTGCCGGGTATGGATTTGGACGGTGTGCATCATTGTTGGACTTTGGAAGACGTGGCGGCCATTGCAGCGCGGGCGAAAAAAGGGTCCAACGTTGTGCTGATGGGCGCTGGTTTTATCGGCTGTATCATTTTGGAAAGTTTGATGGAACGCGGTGTGAACTTGACCGTGGTCGAAGCCGAAGATCGCATGATCGCCAGAATGATGGATCAGGTCGGTGGCGGTTTGTTAAAAGACTGGGTTAAGGGTAAAGGCGTCAATCTTAAGACGCTCACCAAAGTCACCGGCGTTTCCCAAAACGGGTCGGGCTTAACCGTGTCGACCGACCGGGGCGAAGATTTAGACGCCGACCTTGTTGTGGTGTCCGTTGGTGTTAAACCCAACATCGAATTTTTGGACGGAAGCGGCGTTGAAATCGACGCGGGCATTTTGGTCAACGACCGTTTGCATTCGTCGGTCGAAGGCATTTACGCGGCGGGCGACGTGGCCCAGGGGCCAAACTTTGGCGGTGGATTTCAAGTCCACGCCGTGCAGCCTACATCGGTCGATCATGGCCGCATTGCGGCCCTGAATATGGCCGGAACCGACACCAAATATCAGGGCAGCCTGATGATGAACGTGTTAGATACTTTGGGTCTGGTCACCGCTTCGTTTGGCGACTGGTCATCACAAAGTGATACGGCAACGCAGTTGAATGCGGATAAAAATCTCTACATCAAATTGGCCTTCGATGAAGACCGCTTGGTCGGTGCCTTGTGCATTGGTCGAACCGATCAAATTGGTGTGTTGCGCGGATTGATCCAAAGCCGTTTGAAATTGGGCGCGTGGAAACAAAAACTCATCGCCAACCCCAGCCTGATTGCCGAYGCTTAYGTGGCGTGTTYGCRCGYCTARGGGGGAWSNGTTGRAAATAACCCTSAARCTGTTTTCGGTYCTSACCAAACATYTGCCYGAAAATACCGTGCGCAATGTGGCCSAAATTGWRGTGCCGGACGGCTTGTCCGTTCAGGGCGTGATTGACCAYTATAACCTGCCCAAYGATTGTTGCCATTTGGTGTTGGTKGACGGTGTGTATGTGGCSCCCAGCGAACGCCCCGATCACACCTTGGAACCCGGACAAGCCTTGGCCATTTGGCCACCCGTTGCCGGGGGCTAGGCTTTGATCGAGCTCAAAAANGAAATGGCCCTGACCCGCAAGATGTTTTTAAATACCTTGCCGCGCGCGCTCGATACCGCAGACTATACCGTTGATGGCGAAGTTGTGACGCTGACAAACGGCGGCCAAATTTTTGAAATCACCTTCAGCGAAAAAGCCAATTTCAAACTCGGAGGATTTTCCATTCCGCGCGCAGACGTGACCTTAAAACTGACGGGATACAGCGACGATGATGCTGACGTCGCTGTCAAAAGGTTTGAACGTTATTTCCACCGGGGCGGCGGTTAGTGCCCGTGTACGTTTTGACCGCGAGCTAGCCCAAAATGATGAGCCTGATGATGGCTTCCCGAAACCATTAATCCGTAAAATCCAAGGCCCTGAATGTGAGCGACTTCTTTGGGGTTCGTTGACGTCACTGCAAGAACGGCTCCGTCCGCTGTCAGCTCAGCTTTCACCGTCCAACCGTTGAGACCTTGAATCATCGGCACATGAGCCGGAATCATGGCGTGAATGGCTTGCAACGTGCGGCCTTGTCCGGTGATGTTCAGGCTTAAGCCGTCGGATTTTTGGGTGCGCCGAACGGTCGTTTTTAAAACCATCAAATTCATATCCACCAAATGCTGGCGAAGGCCTGAAATGTTGACTGTCGACCAATCGGTGGTTGGGTCGGCTTCTAATAAAGTGACAATTTCTTGAATGGCGCCAAAGGCATCCTGTCCGGGCAATGTCGGGCTGGTTTGGATTTTAATCGCCGTGTGAGCGGCGTGGTTCATCATGTTTTCTTGATTGTTTTGGGCGAAAGCCGACTGTACGTTAAGGGCGAAAAAACTGCTAAAAATAAATACAAAAAATCTCATGACAAGCCTCTGTGTTGGGGATCAAGACCCGTATTAAACCGAACAATCAAGGCTTAAATATGGTACAATAAGACTCTAAATTACTCAAAAAAGAGGAGGCCGTTATGTTCCGCAATCCCTCTCTGTTCACGCGCATCGTCCTTGGCAAAGGCATTGGTTTTACTTTTGGCCTGATCGGCTTTTTAAGCTTGCCGTATTTTTTCCCCGAAGCCGACCTGATGCTCCGCTGGGGCATCTTGTTCTGGTACACAACGTTGGGTGCCATCGTCGGCGTGTTTGGTGTGATCACCTATCACCCCATCTTGAAACTGCCTATGCCATGGTGGTTCCGCGCCCCGTTGATTGGTGGTTGGATGAATTTTGTGCTGACGTTTTTTGCCTATGACGTGATGCAGGCCATGTTGACGCACATGTTTGGGCCGGGTGGTCTGATGAGTTCACCGTTTTGGTTTGTCACCGAAGGCGCGCTTATTGGCCTGTTGATTGGCTACGTAGCCACCAAGTTCGGGGGCGAAGGCAAAGAAAGCGTGGATATCTAAGACAACTTATATGTGAAGTATCTTATATAAAACTTGATATATTCTAAAGTGCACCCTATTTAGGAGGCAAGGATACTTTATTTTTTGCACCGGAGAAACACCACATGAGCTTTGATTTTGAAACCGACGGTGAAGGCTTTTTGCGCAACCGCGATGAATGGACCCCTCGCATCGCCGCCGAAATCGCCAAACGTGATGGTCGTGAATTGACCGAAGATCACATGATGTACATCATGGCGGCCCGCAAAATGTACAGCGACGACGGCATCGTGCCAGTCCTGCGCAAATTCACCAAAGCCATGAACGTTGACAAAAAAGTCCTGTTCGACTCTTTTCAAACTGGCCCCATAAAACTCATCTGCAAATGGGGCGGCCTGCCGAAACCTACGGGGTGCGTTTAAAAACCACCTCGTCATTCCCGCGAAGGCGGGAATCCAAACATCCTTAAAATAGACTTAGAACTGCGCCATAGATTCCCGCCTGCGCAGAGCACAGACACTCATGTCACCCACCGTCATGCGCGGGCTATGACCCGCGTATCCACGACTTTTTTAGATTGTTTCTGTGGTTGCAACACTATTGAGAATTTTATGAATGGATTCTAAGTCATAATTCTCTGTAGATCTTAGGTATTCAGATATTGAGATTGATAAAAACTCAATATTTTCTTCTAATTTAGCTTTTTTAAGCAATGAGGAAATTTGATTCCTAACACCATTAATGGAACTATCGATCTCAATTCTTTCGGTAAGCATCATGCATGTTGAATTTGTTATAGGGTTGCCCTTGGGAGTGTGTCCGTAGATCGTTTTGGAATTTGGTCTCATACTTGAAAAATTATATTTTTTATTTCGTAATGCATTCTGGTCAATCCTAACAAAACTTTCTTTGATATTGTGTCGGCATAGTTCAATTTCTTTACATATACTCCAGATTGAGAAGGTCAAAGCGTGAGTGTATTTGTGCTCTTTCTGTAAGAAAATTCTCCTCTGATTGGCAATCACAGCTTGAGAGTGCGCGTCAAGATATTTAATATTCATGTCGTTTAAGAGTTGCCAACCTTCATCGTTTTTTTTGGCGATCTGCAAGTACATTGGGAGCCTTAAAAGCTCTTTAATCATGAGATCTTCGGCCCCCTTAACTTTATAAGCCTCTTTGAGTTTTTCACAGGCTAGATCTATTTTTTTTGCGTCTTTTAAAGCTGTTGCTTCCTTTAACAACTCTCTGGACGGAGAGTTGTTATCCTTGAAAACTAACTGCGCTGTAATTTTTATCTCTGTGGAATTTTTATTTTTATTTATAAGGTTTTGAAAAAATTTAAACATTTATCCTCGCTGATATTATTGTGCTTAATTTTCAATTACCGAAAAGTCATGGATACGCGGGTCAAGCCCGCGCATGACGTGGTGGCTGACACTAATCCACCTTCTCAACCTTAACCGCACAATATTTTACTTCGGCGATTTTTCCGAAGGGGTCTAGGGCTGGGTTGGTTAGCTTGTTCGCTGCGGCTTCTCTGAACGCAAACGGCATGAAGACGACGCCTATTGGCGTGTCGGTATCAACGCGGACGTGGGCGGTGATGTGGCCTCTTCGGCTGGTGAGTTTTACGGTTTCGCCTAAGCCTAATTTTTCCACATCCGATGGGTTCACCCACACGGTTGCGCCGGGCTCGATTTCGTCGAGGACTTGGGCGCGCCGGGTCATGACACCCGTGTGCCAATGTTCCAACATGCGTCCGGTGGTCAGGATGAACGGATAATCTTCGTCGGGTTCTTCGTCCGGTGGTCCAGGAATGGCGGGGACCAAAATGGCCTTTCCGGAAGGTGTTGGAAAACCATCATCAAACAACACGGCCTTGCCGGGCAGGGCGTCAAATTTTGCCGGATAGGTGACACAGTCTTCGCGTTCCAATCGAGCATGACTGATGCCAGCATGGCTGGGCATTAAAGTGCGCATTTCTTCAAAGACTTCATTTGAATCCGCATAGTCCCAATCGAGGCCCAGCAATTTTGCAAGCTCTTGTAAAATCCACAAATCTTCACGAGCATCGCCCGGCGGCGTAATCACCTTGCGCCCCAATTGCACCTGACGATTTGAATTGGTGAAGGTTCCGGTTTTTTCAAAAAAGCTGGTGGCCGGGAAAATCACATCGGCAAAGGCTGCCGTTTCGGTGAAGAAGATATCCTGCACCACCAAATGATCCAGTGTCGCCAAGGCGCGCCGGGTCTTGTTTAAATCCGGGTCCGACATGGCGGGGTTTTCGCCCATAATATACATAGCCCGAATATCTTTGGCCAAGGCGGCGCGCATGATTTCGACAACCGTCAAACCGGGTATCGGGTTGAGCTTCATGCCCCAGGCGTCTTCAAATACTTTACGCCGCGCATCGTCGCCAACCTTGGCATAATCGGGAAGTACGATGGGGATCAGTCCTGCGTCCGATGCTCCTTGAACATTGTTTTGTCCCCGCAGCGGATGTAATCCCGCACCGGGTCGACCAATGTTTCCGGTCAACAAAGCCAGCGCAATTAGGCATCGGGCATTGTCGGTTCCATGGGCATGTTGAGCCACACCCATGCCCCAAAAGATCATCGCGTTTTTGGCCTTGGCAAAGGTACGAGCAACAGCCCGCAGCGTGTCGGCCGGAATGCCACACAAGGGTGACATTTTTTCCGGTGTGTAGGCTTTGATGTGTTCAGCAAATTCTTCATAACCCAGCACGTGTGCGTTCACATAATCATGATCGACTAAATCTTCATCGACGATCACCTGCAGCAACGCGTTGAGCATGGACACGTCTGAGCCCGGCGTGAATTGCAACATGGTATCGGCATGACGACTTAACGCTTGGCCGCGTGGGTCCATGACGATCAGGGTCGCACCATCGCGTTTGGCGGCCTTAATATAGGTCGACGCGACCGGATGATTTTGTGAAGGCCTGCACCCAATCACAATGATGACATTACAAAATTGTGCATCGGTGAACGGTCCTGTCACGGCCCCCGATCCGATGCCTTCCATCAGGGCGGCAACCGAAGACGCATGACACAACCTTGTGCAATGATCGACGTTGTTGGTGCCAAATGCGGTGCGGATTAATTTTTGAAACAGGTAAGCTTCTTCGTTTGATCCCTTGGCCGATCCAAATCCCGCGAGGGCATCTCCGCCGTGGGCTTCCAAAGACGTTTCCAATCCGGCGGCGGCATGGGTCAGGGCTTCTTCCCACGAAGCTTCCCTAAATTGTGCGCGCGGGTCTTGGTCGTTGTCTAAAATATCGGCGTCTTTTTTGCTGCTGTCCAAACGGATCAGCGGCTTGGTCAGGCGGTCCGGGTGTCGAGCATAATCAAAACCAAAACGACCCTTCACACACAACCGTTCAAGGTTCGCCGGGCCATCGCGTCCGGTGGTGAACAGCACATTATCGTCGGCCACATGATAGGTCACCTGACAGCCCACACCGCAATATGGGCAGAGCGAATTGATGGCCTTCGTGGTGATGTTTTCTTTGGGCAGATTTTTCGGCAACAACGCTCCGGTCGGACACGCCTGCACACATTCACCGCACGCGACGCAGGTGCTTTTACCCAACACGTCGTCTTGGTCAAAAACGATTTTGGCTTTGGCGCCGCGCCCGGCAATGCCGATCACGGCGTTGCTTTGAATTTCGCGGCACGCTCGCACACAGTTGGTGCACAAAATGCAGCGGCTCATATCCACGTCGATGGCGGGGTGTGAACTGTCCAATGTTGACGGACCATCGGACGTGCATGCGCCCAATGCGGAAAAACGTTTGGCAGGTTCGAACGGTGTGTCACCCACGGGGGTGGTGTTGCTTTGTAACAAGTCCAAAACGACCGAACGGGCTTTTACAACACGTTCAGATTGGCTCCATACTTTCAGGCCTTCGGTGGGGTGGCGTTTGCAACTGGCGGCCAGTGTGCGTTCGCCTTCGATTTCCACAACGCAAATGCGGCAGCTGCCATCGACCCGGTAATATTTATTCAGGCCCGAACACATGCCGGGGATGCGGGTGCCCAGACGTTTTGCGCAGCGGCGAATGCTTTCGCCGGGTTGGGCTTCGACCTGTTTGTCGTCGAGGAAAAATTTCACGGTATCGCTCATGTGTCGTGCTCCCCACCATTTAGTCCATGATCTAATAATGTGAGGACGGGATTTGGTGCGGCCTGACCCAATCCACAGATCGAGGTCTCTTGCATGGCCGAAGCCAGTTCGCGGATTTGTTCTTCGTTGGCCTTGGGGTCTTTAATCAGGTCCGCCATTTTTATGGTGCCCAATCGGCACGGTGTGCATTGTCCGCAACTTTCGTCCGCAAAAAAAACACACAGCGTTCCGGCAATGTCCCAAACATCATCAAGGTCAGAAAGGATCGTTAAGGCCGCCGATCCGACAAAGCCGCCGACTTTTTCAAACTCGCCAAAATCCATAACTTTGTTGGCAAAGCGAGCCGGGAAGATTCCGCCTGAGGCTCCGCCCGGTAAAAAGGCCTGCAACGTTTGGCCTTCGAGCAGGCCATCGGCGGCGTCAATTAATTCTTGAACCGTGGCGGTGGATGGGGCGCGGTACACGCCCGGCTGTCGCACCCGACCAGATATAGAATAAAAACGCGGGCGTTGTTGTTCGATGTACCAATCGGCCCCATGCTGAGCAATTTCAGCAATCCAATACAGCGTTTCAACATTTTGCGTGATGGTTGGGCGGCCCAAGTATCCGCTTTGTGCTGGGTAAGGCGGGCGATTGCGGGGCAGGCCGCGTTTGCCTTCTAAGCTTTCGATCAACGCGGTTTCTTCACCACAGATATAAGCTCCGGCTCCGCGGCGCAGATGGATTTTGATGCTGTCCGTATCCAAAGTTTTAAGGACTTCGCTTAAGGCTTCACGGATATGAGCGTATTCATCACGCAGATAGATAAACACGTCTTGCACGTCCAACGCTTTGGCCGAAGTGACCATGCCGCCTAAGACTTGGTCCATGTGATGTTCAAACAGATAACGGTCTTTGAATGTTCCGGGCTCGGCTTCGTCCGCATTCACCACCAGCACGCGGGGGTATGGAGCTTCATCGAAAAATCGCCATTTTGTGGCGGTGGGAAAACCAGCGCCGCCCAATCCGCGCAAGCCCGATTTTTCAAGGGTATTGAGAATGTCGGGGGCTTGGATGATTTTAGGTGTGGCACATTTTGGCAAGGGTTCAGGAGTGGTCTTTTTGGGGTCAAGTGTTTTCAAAGATGCCGGAGCCACACGATGTTGGCCCATAATTGCCGACGGAGCCTGATCACAAGCCCCTTGGCAGGGGGCCGAGATTACATTCATCTGATTACCAAATTCGGCCAAAGCGTCTTTCAGCAGTGTTTTTGCCCCGGCCATGCGGCACGTGGGACCATCACAGATTCTTAAGGTGAGGGAGTGAGGCGCAGCCTCGTCGTCTTTCAAGACCTTAAAATGACTGTAAAAAGTCGCGGTTTCATAAACATCAATCTGCGCCAAGCCCATGACCTTGGCCAAAGCCGCAATGTGATCAGCCTTTAAATGACCATGCGCATCGTTCAGAAGGTGCAGATATTCAATTAATTTTTCACGAATAAACGGGCCGTCGCCAAGGTCGCCAAGGCTGGCACGGACATCCGATACCGCACTTTCCTTGACCTGACGGCCTTTGGGAAAGCGTCTGGGGCGTTTCTTTTTTGACGATTTTTTATAGGCTGTTTTCATGAATTTCCGGCTTTTCATTGCGGTGCATCTCGAACCCTATAATAATAGGATCAAGATGATCGCTTCGGCAATAAGATAAGAAGGCAAGACGAATGAATATTGACCTTAAGGTTACGCAATTGTTGGTGTCACGGGTTTGTCATGATTTGGCAGGGGGCATTGGCGCGCTCAGCACCGGGGCCGAACTGTTGGCCGAAGAACAAGGCACGCCGGACGATGCGGCCTTAAATCTAATTGCCTTAAGCGCTAAACAAACCACGGCGCGCCTGCAGTTTCTGCGCCTTGCCTTTGGTCTGGGGGCCGGGCAGGGGGGCGGCGAATTCATCACCACCCACGAATTACAACAGCTTTTTGCCAACTATATCGAAGGCGGACGTTTAAGCCTTCAATGGAATTGTGAAAACATTCAAATTGGTTTATCTGAAGGCCGCCTTCTTTTGAATCTATGCCTAATTGCCAGTGAAACCTTACCGCGAGGTGGCGTTATCGAAGTGGATATCAACCCCGTTGAGGGTCGTTTAGGATTCGGTTTATCGGCAAGAGGGAAAAATGCGCTCTTGACACCGGAATTCGCGACCACCATCTGTGAAGATGTGAACTTGGATACACTGACACCGCGCAACGTACAGGCGCATTTCACGGCCGTTTTGGGGAGGGCCTTGGGTGCAGAACTGGAATTTGCCTCTGTTGGCGAGGACGAAGTGAGGATCGCGGCTCTTTTACCAGAAAAATAAGGCGAAAACGGAAAGAAAGAAGCCCGTTTTTAAGACTTTTTCGGCTCAAAATGATTTTTTTTTGAGGTTTGCGGCTCTGAAGAGCTTATGATTGTTTCCAATTCATCAGAAGGCTGTTACTAATAGACTTCTGAATTATAAATAAACGTATTTAGCCAAACGCGTTACGATCTTCTTATGAAGTGTTGGTTGGGCTGTAAACTGGGTATTGAGGACTTGGGTCATGGACGATCTTTTAAGTGAATTTATTACGGAAACGTCAGAAAATCTGACCGAGATCGATTTGCAGTTGGTCGAGTTTGAAAAAGACCCGTCTAATGCAGAAATTCTCGGCAATATTTTCCGTTTGGTTCATACGGTTAAAGGTACTTGCGGATTTTTGGGCTTGCCCAGACTTGAATCCGTTGCCCACGCTGGCGAAAACGTTCTTGATAAATACCGCGATGGTAAACTTGAAGTCACCGTTGATGGCGTGACTTTGGTGCTCAGCTGTATTGATGCCATTGGCGGCTTGGTCCAGAATTTGGCCGACACGGGTGAAGAACCCGATGGTGATGATGCGGCTTTGATCGCTGAACTTAACGCGCTCGCCAATGGTGAAGCGTCTCCTGCGGCGGCTCCTGCTCCTGTTGCGGCTCCTGCAGCCCCGGCGGTTCCGCTGGTGACGAGCGATGCTGGCCCGATTGCGTCTGCCGATGGCGGTTTTCCGGTTGCGGCTGAACTTTTATCTGAATACGAAGAGGTTACAGGCGGCGGTACTGCTGACGCTGGTCCGGTTGCTTCTGATGGTGGTTTCCCGGTTGCTGCTGAACTTTTGGCCGAATACGAAGAAGTCACAGGCACAGGTGATGCGCCTGCGACTGGCCCGGTTGCTTCTGATGGTGGCTTCCCTGTTGCGGCTGAACTTTTGGCCGAATACGAAGAAGTCACGGCTCCGACAACACCAGAACCAGCTCCTGCTCCTGTAGCGGCGGCTCCTGCCCCGGCTCCTGCGGCCTCTGTTCCGGCAAAAGCGAAAGAAACTAAACCTGCTCCGAAAAAAGCGGCCAAGAAGGCTGACGCTGGCGGCGGTCCGGTTGCGACCTTGCGTGTGAACGTCGACGTGCTTGAAAATCTGATGACCATGGTTTCCGAAATGGTGCTGACCCGCAACCAATTGCTTCAAATGGTACGCGGACAAGAAGACAGTGAATTTACGGTTCCGATCCAACGCTTAAGCCACATCACCAGTGACCTTCAAGAAGGSGTGATGAAAACRCGGATGCAACCGATYGGYAATGCKTGGGCWAAATTGCCGCGTATTGTTCGTGATCTGGCTTTGGAAACGAATAAAAAAATCGATCTGCAAATGATTGGCGCCGATACCGAATTGGATCGTCAGGTTCTTGATCTGATTAAAGATCCGTTGACCCACATGGTGCGAAATTCTGCGGATCATGGTTTGGAAACTGGCCCTGAACGCCTTGCTGCGGGCAAACCCGAAGTGGGTGTTGTGACCTTGCGTGCGTTCCACGAAGGCGGACACATCATCATCGAAATCGAAGATGACGGGCGTGGCCTGAACATGGAACGCATCCGTGCGAAATTGATCGACAACGGCCTGTATACCGAAGCCGAACTTGAAACTTTGCCGGATCAACAAATCCAACAATCCATCTTTAAGGCTGGTTTTTCTACCGCTGAAAAAGTGACCAGTGTTTCGGGTCGTGGTGTTGGCATGGACGTGGTGCGCACCAACGTTGAAAAAATTGGTGGTACGATTGAATTAAAATCCGAAGAAGGCCGGGGGTCGACCTTTACCATCAAAATTCCTTTGACCTTGGCCATTGTGGCCGCGTTGATTGTTGAAAGTTGCGGTGAAAAATTCGCGGTTCCACAAATAAGTGTTTTGGAATTGGTCCGGGCGTCTTCGCGGTCTGAATACAAAATCGAAGTCATCAACGAAAGCCCCGTATTGCGGTTGCGCAATCGTTTGTTGCCGTTGATCCACCTTGGCGATTTGTTGAAATTGACCGAAGGCAAACGCAATAACCTTGATGAAGAAACCTTCATCATCGTGGCTCAAGTGGGTGCTCACACCTTTGGTATTATCGTCGATCGTGTGTTCGATACCGAAGAAATTGTGGTTAAACCAACCTCGCCAATTCTGCGTGATATTCCGTTCTATTCCGGTAATACGATCTTGGGCGATGGMTCTGTGATTATGATTTTGGATCCAAACGGCATTGCCAATTCAATTGGTGAGGCTGCGGCTTCCCCGGAAGATTCCGGTGCCGAAGAACATGCAACAACCAGAACTGGCGAAAACAGCGAAACCGTGTCGATGCTGATTTTCCGCGCGGGCGGCGACGAATTGAAAGCCGTTCCTTTGGCTTTGGTGGCGCGCCTTGAAGAAATTGAATTGGAAAAGGTTGAGGTTTCTCATGGTCAGCATATGGTTCAATACCGCGGTCAATTGATGCCGCTTATTCCGTTTAATGAAAATTCCGAATGGAAAACCGAAGGCCGTCAAGCCGTATTGGTGTTCACCGAACAAGACCGTTCCATGGGTTTGGTTGTTGAYGAAATYGTCGATATYGTCGAAGACCGCCTGAAAGTCGAAATCACGGCGAGCATTCCAGGTGTGATTGGTTCCGCTGTAATTGCTGGAAAAGCAACGGACGTCATTGATGCCGGACATTACCTGACCCAGGCTTATCCGAACTGGTTGGGCTATGGTGCTGAATCCCCGGAAGGCGAAGTTTCTGGTAAACGGGCTTTGTTGGTTGACGACAGCCCATTTTTCCGCAATTTACTGGCACCTATTTTGTCGGTTGCTGGTTTTGATGTGACAACGGCTGAATCGGCTATTCATGCTTTGGATATGCGCGATAAGGGCGCGTCCTTTGATGTGATCATCAGCGATATTGAAATGCCGAAAATGGATGGCTTTGCCTTTGCCGAAGCGGTTCGTGGTGACCCGCGTTGGGGGGCTGTGCCGATGGTGGCTCTGTCCGCTCATTCGACCGATAAAAACTTCGAGCGAGGCCGCGAAGTTGGCTTTAATGATTATTTGGCAAAATCTGATCGGGACGAATTGGTTAAATCTTTGGCCCGGACGGTGACCAGCGTTACCAGCTGATCCTTTTTAACGTTTTGARTAAAGCCCTCTCGATTTTAAAATCGTGGGGGCTTTTTCATATCAAATCTGAGGGAACTATATAATCTATCGTTTTTTTGCTGTAAGCCTGCTATTCATTCATGAAAGCCTTTGAACTTATGAGTATTCAGGTTAAGTTCAGCGGGTTATTTATGGCTAAACATATCGTAGATCGGAATATTACGTGGTAATTACGACGGGAACTGCTTCTAAGGACAATGCTATTCGAGTAATGGTTGTTGATGATTCAGCCGTTATTCGGGGTTTAATCACGCGCATGCTGGAAGAAGACCAGCAAATTTCGGTTGTGGTTTCCGTGGCGAACGGGCAATTGGCGGTGAACCAGTTGGAACGCCAAGCGGGCAAGATTGACGTTATTATCCTCGACATTGAAATGCCGGTTATGGATGGCCTGACGGCTTTGCCTTTGTTGATTAAGGCTGATCCCAAGATTAAAATTATCATGGCTTCAACGCTGACCAAGCGAAATGCCGAAATTAGTATCCGGGCGATGACCGCAGGTGCTGCCGATTATGTGCCTAAACCAACATCATCGCGTGAAATCAGTGGCGGAAATGATTTCCGTCAAGAAATCATCAACAAGGTTAAAAGCCTTGGCACGGCGCATCGTCAGGCCTTGGGCTTAACGGTTGGTCGGCGGTTGACGGCTCCGGCTCGTAATCCGGCAAAAATTGGTGCGGCGGCGGCGGCTTCTGGGGCTTCTGATGCGCAACGCTGGGAAATTAAAAGCGGCGAAAAAATCATTCTCCGCCCTGCAGGCACAGCCAAAGCTGACATCTTGGCCGTTGGCAGTTCAACCGGTGGCCCACAGGCTTTGTTTGAATTTTTGAAAACATTGCCGACCGAAATCAATGTGCCCGTGATGATCACGCAGCACATGCCGGCAACGTTTACGGCCATCTTGGCCGATCACATTACACGTATGACCAAATGGCCGTGCCAAGAAGGCAAAAATGGCGATGTGCTTAAACCCGGTAAAATCTTCCTGGCCCCCGGCGGCTTTCATATGACCGTGGTGCAAAAAGGCACAGATCGGGTCATCGCGTTAAATGAAGAACCACCAGAAAACTTCTGTCGACCCGCTGTTGATCCAATGCTGAGAAGCGTTGTTAAGGTTTTTGGTCCCCGTGTTCTGACCGTCATTTTGACCGGGATGGGCAATGATGGCGCCAAAGGATCTAAGGGTGTTGTCGAAGCCGGCGGAACGGTTGTTGCTCAGGATGAAAAAACATCTGTCGTTTGGGGCATGCCCGGTGCTGTTGCAAGTGCGGGTATCTGCAGCGCGGTATTGCCGATTAATCAAATCGCAGGGCATGTGGCTAGGGTGTTTAAGCGTTAAACCTTAAAGTTTAGGCTGAAGTTTTCAGAAAGGAAATTCCAAAAGGAATGCCCCAAACCCCCGGCTATTTTGAATACGTTCGAAAATTGCTGTTGGACCGGTCCGGTCTGGTGGTTACACCTGAAAAAGTTTACCTCCTTGAATCCCGCCTTTTGCCTTTGGCTTTTCAACATGGGTTTAAAGATATTGCCGGGTTGATTGCCAGTCTGCAAAATCAACATAACGAGTCA
This sequence comes from Rhodospirillaceae bacterium, assembly GCA_002401565.1. GTDB lineage: Bacteria > Pseudomonadota > Alphaproteobacteria > Rhodospirillales > Magnetovibrionaceae > JANLGW01. The sequence continues at coordinate 7,416 of NVTL01000039.1, read as the reverse complement.
CTGACCGTTGCTGTTGTTGAGGCGATGCACACTCACGAGTCTTTGTTTTACAGAGACTTAGCCCCCTTTAAATTGTTTCAAGACGTGCTTTTGCCTCAGCTCTTACAGCGGCGGAATGCGAACAGAAAAATTCGTATTTGGTGTGCGGCGTGTTCGACAGGGCAAGAACCTTTTTCCCTCGCCATGCTTTTGGCCGAAGAAGCCGCCCGCTTAAAAGGGTGGAAGGTCGAAATCGTCGCAACCGATGTATCGCATTCGATCCTATCGCGCGCCTCGAAAGGCGTGTTTACACAATTTGAAGTGCAGCGCGGCCTTCCCGTTGCAAAATTGATCAAACATTTCACGCAAGAAGATGAGAAATGGCGGATCAATGCAGACATCTTGAATATGGTCCAGTTCCGCCATGCGAATTTATTGGATGAACGTTATAATCTGGGCAAGTTTGACGTGGTCTTTTGCCGCAACGTGCTGATCTATTTTGATTTAGAGATCAAAGCAAAAGTTATGGCCAAAATAAGCCATTCCATGGTCGAAGATGGGGTGCTGTTTTTGGGCAGTTCGGAATCAACCATCGGCATCACCCAAGATTTTTGGCCCGTCAAAGCAGGACGAGGTGTTTATAAACACACGGATTCCAAAGCGTCATTAGCCGAAGAAATCGCTTAATTTATATATTGATGAAGATTGTAGGTTTTAGCCGCCTTAATGTTCGGACGGGTCGCGCAACACATAACCACGGCCCCAAACGGTCTCAATATAATTGTCACCATCTGCTGCATCGGACAATTTTTTGCGCAGTTTGCAAATAAACACGTCAATGATTTTCAGCTCAGGCTCATCCATGCCGCCATAAAGATGATTTAAAAACATCTCTTTCGTCAGCGTGGTGCCTTTGCGCAGGCTCAACAATTCCAATATGCCGTATTCTTTGCCCGTTAAGTGAACCGGGCGTCCTTCGACTTCAACCATGGAACTGTCCAGATTAACCGCCAATTTTCCGGTCGTAATGATGGACTGGCTGTGACCCTGGCTGCGCCGGACAATGGCTTGAATGCGCGCCATCAATTCGTCTTTGTTAAAGGGCTTGGTCAGATAATCATCGGCGCCACTGCCCAATCCTTTGACTTTCATCTCGGACTCGGTTTGGCCGGAAAGGATAAGCACAGGAGTTTCGACACGGGAATCTCTCAGCCGGCGTAAAACCTCCAGCCCGCTCATGTCGGGTAACATCAGGTCCAAAATGATGATGTCGTAATCGTATAATTTGCCGATTTCCAGACCATCTTCGCCCAGATCGGTTTTGTCGACGACCATAGAGGCTGCCTTCAACATCAGCTCAAGGCTTTGAGCCATTGCCGGATCGTCTTCGACCAGAAGAACGCGCATGAGACTATGTCTCCCTCTGAAAATTCTGTGTAAACTCTGTATTAACCATAGATTCGCGTTAACCATAAATGTAGTAGAGCCATCAATCAAGGCCCCCAAGCATTGGTGGCAAAAAAGACCCTGTTAACCTTAGTTAACGCCTTGAATTAGTTTACCATGCCTTAAAGGATAAGGGTGTATAATGAAGAATACGCGCGTATTCGAACATGTTTTTTTAAAACGCCGTCCGATTCGCATGGCAAAAAATTCGGATTTTTGCTCCAGATTTAAAAGACACCAGACGCAAGAGATACCCAGTGGCTATTTTCATCGATAACATCATCAACGAAGTTGAACGTCTGCCAGATTTTGAAATCTTTGGGCAGGTGGCGGCCGTTGTTGGTTTGTTGGTGGAAGTGTCGGGGGTCGAAGGCGTTTTTTCGATTGGCGATCATTGTGATATTATTCGCCGCGACAAACGGCGCATCGCGTGCGAAGTCGTGGGTTTTCGCGAAGACCGCGCGTTGCTGATGCCGTTTGGTCCGTTGGAAGGCGTAAGTTTGGGCAGCCGTGTCGAAGTCGGCGTGACCGAACCCGTGTTGTATCCCAACGATGGCTGGTTGGGCCGTGTGATCAATGCCTTTGGCGAACCGATTGATGGCAAAGGCCCTTTGCCGATTGGCAAACGTGGTTATCCCATTCAAAATGATCCTCCGCCGGCCCACACCCGTCAACGCGTTGGCGGCAAAATTGATTTGGGCGTGCGGGTGATGAATACGTTTTTGACCTGTTGTCGCGGTCAACGTATGGGTATTTTTGCGGGATCAGGTGTTGGTAAATCAACATTGCTGTCGATGATGGCCCGCCATACGGATGCTCAGGTGAGCGTCATTGGCCTGATTGGCGAACGTGGGCGCGAAGCTAGAGAATTTATCGAAGACGATTTGGGTGAAGACGGTCTGGCGCGGTCCGTGGTGATTGTCGCCACCTCAAACGAAGCCCCCTTGGTGCGTCGTCAAGCCGCCTATGCGACCTTGGCGGTTGCCGAATATTTCCGCGATCAAAAAAATGATGTTTTGTGTTTGATGGACAGTGTTACTCGTTTTGCCATGGCGCAACGCGAAATTTCTCTGTCGGTGGGTGAACCCCCGGCATCAAAAGGCTATACTCCATCCGTTTTTGCCGAATTGCCGCGCCTTTTGGAACGCGCGGGTCCGGGCCAAGAAGGTCAAGGATCAATCACCGGGTTGTTCACCGTGCTGGTTGAAGGCGATGATCACAATGAGCCGATTTCAGATGCGGTGCGGGGTATTTTGGATGGTCACGTGGTGTTGGACCGCGCGATTGCTGAACGTGGACGGTTCCCGGCGGTCAACGTGGTCAAAAGTATTTCCAGAACCATGCCCGATTGCAATACGGCTGAACAAAACGCGTTGGTTATGCGGGCCCGGCGCTATCTTTCGACCTATGACGACATGGCGGAATTGATCCGGTTGGGCGCGTACCGTGCGGGCACCGATCCGGAAGTTGATGCGGCCATTCATTATTTTAAGCCCATCGAAACTTTTTTGGCGCAAGTTAAGTCTGAGTTTACAAGCTTGGACGATTGTTACGCAAAACTGGCTGAGATTTTAAATGACACACCCGCAGCCGAGACGGGCGTGGCCGGGCAACAGCCGGTGGGGATGCCCATTACTCAACCGGGTCAGCAACCAGGTCAGCAACCGGGTCCGCCCGCGCAAGTGAATATCGGCCAGATCAATCCGGCTCAAGCGCCTGCGGCACCCGCCGCGCAAGGTGGTTTGGCACCGGGACTAGGTGGAGGAGGCATGATGCCTCAGATGCCGCAATCAATGACGACCGGTGGAAACGATCCATCGCAAAATTCATAAATTAAGAGGGCTTATAACGTGGCTGCGAATATGAAAAGTTTAATCCGCCTGCATGAGTGGAATGTGGATGAAAAACAGCGCAAAGTTGGTGAGCTGTCGCGTCTTCAGGCAGAATTAGAAGATCAGCTTAATGGTTTGAACGAATCCCATATTTTGGAACAAGCCGCTGCTGCTGCCGACCCAACAGGCGCGGGGCTTACGTTTCCGGCCTATAATGAAATTGTCAGCCAGCGTCGCGACAATTTAAAAGATTCCATACTTCAAATGGATACCGTCATCAGTTATGCTCGTGATGAATTATCAGAATCTTACGCAGAACTTAAAAAATACGAAACAGTCGAAAAAGCCCGTCAACTGCGGCATGAACAAGAAGAAGCCCGCAAAGAACAAGTGATGATGGACGAAATCGCCAGCAATCAATTTCGCCGCAGAAATAAAAAAGTTAAGTCAGCCTAAATACGCTCGTCCTAAATACGTTCGTCTAAATACGCTCTAAACGCCCCATCAGCGAAGGATTATCCCAACCCGGTTGGCGGTCTTCCAACACCACGCCATGGGTGGTGATTGGGCTGTGTTCATCGGGGGTGCTGAGCGAAATTTGCATCCACCGCCCAATGATTTCATTGTTCACATCGGTCAGCACGGTCACGGCCAGATCTTCGGGGCTGTCCCACTTGGCTTTGCCCACGGCCTCTAAATATTTTGCAAAAGCGGCGGCATCAAGAATTTTTCGATCTGGAATATACCGCAACATGATGCTTTGGGCGTGATTGCACGCCGGCAGTTTCCCGGCCAACGTCACAACATAATCCAAGGATCTGTCCGGGTTGTCGGTGACCTGTAACACCGCGCGGCGTTCCATCATATTCATGAGCTGATGTTTTTCATGCAAAAAGTCCTTGTTGGGGGGGCGCGTTGGGGGGAAATTCGACAAAGTCTTCGGGCCGGGCTTGAAACGATACGGATGCCGACAGTCCTAAAAGGTCTTCGGCGGTTTGGGCAATTTTGCCAATGTCTATGCGCATGTCTTCGGGCAAAGGAGTCTCGGTCCTTAAAATCAAATCCAGACGGGTTTTTGTGGCGGACAACAAACCATCAATTTGCAAACGGCCTAAATTGCTGAGTTCAATATCCAAAACAAAACGGGTGCCTTCTTCGTCACCGTTTTCTTCGTCATCTTCATTTTTGCCGCGATGATAAAAACGAATTTGGTCTAACCGTTCGCCGTTCCACAGGGGAATTAAAGACAATTTCCAATCGCCCGACTGGGGCTCATCAGACATCGCCGCCATGGTTTGAAAATCAGCACCCAGCCGGGTCATCAAAGCCGGGCGTTCTTTGGTCAAAATGCGGTGCGCGGTATCACCGAATAAATTTTTAACATCGCCACCTTTTAAGGCATTGAGGAAAAACAGCATTTGATTGTTCAGCTTTGGTCCCGGTTGGGGCGGGGTGTTTTGGGCAACGCTTTGAAAACGAGCCGGATCAGCCCCGATCAGGGTTTTAAACGCTTCGCTCAAATCGTCCCAACCTTTGGCGTTGACCATCCCCATGCCCATTCCGGCACGCCCTAAACGTTGGGCGGCGGTGCTGGGTTCCGCCACGGTGGGAGGTGTTTCAAACCGCAAAGTAACTTTGCTGCCATTGGCCAACGCAGACTGAGTGTTGAGGCTGACCGTCGCATTGGGAGTTTGCACAATCGGTTGGCCCTGTGGCGTGCGCCCAATCACCGTGCCTGTCACAGATTGGCCTTGGGCGATCGATTTGGGTGCGGCGGTGGGCTGTGGATTGAGGACTGAACCGGGCGTTTCAATGCGCACAAGTGTGACCGTAAACCGGGTGCCACTGGGCAAAGTTGTGACAATCGCGCCTTGAACGGATTTGCCACCAACGACAGTGCTGGTCGCCGCAGTCGCTTGAGCCGACTGAGATGCGGACGCAGGCTGTGTTTGCGGGGCTCCGGCGGGCGAGGCCTGTGGTGTTGATGTGGTGGAAGACTGAGCTTGAGTTGCTTGTCCTTGGGGCTGTAAAGCCGCCTGAACAGGGGCGCTTGTTTGGGGAGCGGCAACTTGCATTTGTGGGGCCGTTGGCGCCTGTGCCGCCACCGTCAAAGTTGCCGGACGCAACAATACGGCACTGAGCTTTGTGCCTGTTTGCAAAGGCTGGGATGCATTTTGTAAGGCCGGTGATGGCGAAGGCAAACCAGCGGCTTTGGCTTGGGTTTGCGTTAACGCACCGGGAACAGCTTTGCCATCAACCGCGCCAATTTGAAAAATAGGCGGCGACAGGTTGGTCAGCACCATGGTTAATGTTGAACCCTTGGCCAGCGTCATGCTCGATTGCAGCGTGATGGGGCCAAAAGCGGTTTGCACCTGCACTTGATTTGCGGCAGGTGTTGAGGTCACCGTGGCTTTCACGGTTTGGTCTTGAAGTGCGGCTTGCAGGGACGGCGTCGATTTGACAACGATGGCCGTAGACAAACCTTGAGTGTTCGTCACGGGGGGTGACGTTGGTGGGGGTGATGAATGAACGGTCGACATCGAACAGTTCTCCTTGAGCAGTTATCTTAAAATTTCCGTGCTCAAGCCCGGTCTTATGGCCCTATTTCATAAGCTTCTGTACGATGTTTTTTACATCTTTGGCGGCTTCCGTATCGGGATAGCGCGTCAACAGAGGCACTTGGGCCTTAATGGTTTCGCGCACTTTTGGATCTCTGCGCACGACACCTAATAATGGAGGAGAAATCTTTAGAAATCCTTCACAAGCCTTYAATAATGTATTGTAGGTGCGTTCMCCTTCGCGTGTKGARTTGGCGGCATTGATGACCACACAGATKTYYAARNTTGGGNCGTTCCATGTGGGTMAGCTTGATAAAYGCATARGCATCSGTCARCGAWGTKGGYTCRTCSGTYGCVACAACCAKGCACCGCCCRACATTGTGGGTSARTTGACGCACSGTRCGTTCWACRCCCGCACCCARATCCAAAATMACGTGRTCATAGGCTTGKGCCAAMARSGCCARGTCTTCGTTCARCATTTGCAARCGYGASGTSGGAATGYTSGCCAWSCCMCCCGAKCCCGAGCGCCCGGCGATAAGGTCAAATCCACCCGCCGGAAAAGGCAACACGGCTTGGTTCAAGGTCAGTCGTCCGGCAATCACCGAACCTAAATCTTGCTTCGGCATGATGCCCAATTGAATGTCTAGGTTTGCCAAGCCTAAATCACCATCAAAGACTAAAACCTTGCGGCCCTTGGCGCTCAGCGCGCAGGCCATGGTGATGGTCAGCCACGTCTTGCCGACACCGCCTTTGCCCGAAGCAACAGCAATAATGTTTTGGCCTTTACCGCTTGGTGCGGGGGCAGAATTATTTGAAGACTGGGTCATACTTTATCTTATCACACTCTTAGACTTGCCCAACGGTTTTGATTTTGGCCTTGGGATGGATTTCATTTTGGCTCATCACCACGGTGGAGGGACGGAAACGTTCGATAATGGACCGTACGTATGGGCGAATGCCCGGGCTGGTCAATAATACCGGAACTTCGCCCATCATGGCTTGGCGTTCATAAGCGTTGCGTAACTGGGTGATGAATTCTTGTAATTGAGTGGGCGGCATCGACAATTGACGGTCATCACCTTGTCCGACCAACGCCGCGGAAAATTTTTGTTCCCAATCGGGTGACAGGGAAAGCAAGATGATGACGTTATCATCGTTCACATTCATGTCGCTGACTTGGCGGGCCAAACGGGCGCGCACATGTTCGGTGATCATGGTGACATTGCGGGTCATGCCACAGGCTTCTGATACGCCTTCTAAAATGGTCGCCAAATCGCGAATAGACACCCGTTCGGTTAACAGGTTTTGGAGCACCCGCTGCACGCCGCCCATGGAAATTTGTGCCGGGATCATATCTTCGACCATTTTTTTATGTTCGTCGCTCAATTCATCGATCAGCTTTTGTGTTTCCGCATACGATAACAGTTCGGGCATGTTGTCTTTGATGACTTCGGTCAGGTGGGTGGTGATCACGGTGGCGGGATCAACAACCGTATAGCCGCGGAACAAAGCTTCTTCGCGATTTTGTTCATCGACCCACATGGCCGGAAGACCAAACGTAGGCTCGACCGTTTTCTCACCGGGCAGGGTGATTTCTTCGC
>NVTL01000038.1 GCA_002401565.1 Rhodospirillaceae bacterium | reverse complement strand
CTTCTCAAAACGAAAGGCTCTACAGTGGCGACATTTTACGCCGCTACAATCAGAAAATCTGACCGCTTCTGTGGGGTACTATTGCTCCGGAATTTACACCGAACAACGTCAAACTAAATTTTATAGGGAGCCTTGGGATACAAGCCCAGGAAATAAAAAGTTAAAGCCGGAACAACAACTGCTTAAACAATATTTAATTGATCCGTACACCTTTGCTCAAGGTCAAAAGACCATCCTTATTGACCCTTCGACCGAAGCCGAAGTGTTGAATAAGTTACAGTTCAAACTGCGGCAAAAAATCGGCAAACTTGGCATCACCGTCGAAATCAATCCCAGTTCTAACTTGTTAATTGGGAACATGGCAGATTTGAAAGACCACCCATTGTGGCGATTGAACCCACCGCAACACGAGTCTGATCTGCCGCCGATTTCAGTGTGTATTGGTTCTGATGATCCGTTGACTTTTGCGACGTCAACACGCGAAGAATATCAAATCGTTTATGATACTCTCACCCTATCAGGCCTAACCGACGCTCAAGCCCGGTCTTGGTTAGAAGATGCCCGCGAAGCCGGCCTGAACAGTCGCTTTACATTCGCGCACAACAGATCCCCCGAGTTTGTGTGGAGACCCGCATACGAAACCAAAGAAATTATTGATCAATTTTATGAGAAAATCATCCAACCCCCGAAAGGAATCGAAGCGCCAATCATGCAAGAGGACTGGAGTTAATTGAAATTAGTTAATAATATTTATTAACTATACATTCTGTGTTAGGTTGATTTAACTATATATTTAAAACGCATAGATGGTTGGTTATTTGAATCTTACTTCAATGTTTGATTTGTACAATAACGACTTAGCATAACGACTTAGCATAACGACTTAGCATAACGACTTAGCATAACGACTTGGCATATGGAAAGATCATGAAAATGGGACCACCAACGATTCCTGTCATCATCGATTCAATCAAAAATGAAGAGGGGTTTCCGTTTACCCGTTGCTTTTACTTTTGTATTGAAACGACCACGCCGGCTCCCGGTTGGTTGCTTGAGACCAAATGGTACAATGGCCCTGTTTTGATGCTTGGTATGTCCGCGATTATCCTAGGCCCCCTGAATGGTGAGCCTTTGTTCGGAACCACCGGCGGTTTTGGGGAAATGGTGGAAGCCTTAGATCAAGATGATGAGGATTTTTATCTGGACCAGAACGCCATATGGTTACCCAATTCGCTGTTCATGGGTGACGGCCATGAACGGGGGGCTGTGTACCGGGTGAGCTTGGAAGCCTTTCGCCCCGCATACAATTTCACCGAACACCATTTGGACACCAATACCTTTTTGGAACAAATGCACGACAGGCGAGAAGACGTTGTGTTTTCTCCTCAAGAAACCGAAGCCTTTCAAAAATGGGATGCAGATTTACTGCTGTCCATCCAAGAAGAATACCACGCGAATCCTGACATGGTGCTCCGCAAAAAAGATGATACACCCACGCCCAAATTAGGATAATCAGATAAGGAAGATCAAATGTCACTGTTGAGAGTTATTGTCATGGATGTGGGATGGGGAGATTGCATCGTCATCGAATCCCAAGACAGTGCCGGAAACTGGCATTTTGGATTGGTCGATTGCAATGATACGTCTGCCAATCAATCCGCTTTAAATTTTTTCAAGCGCCGCCTGAGAACTGAGAAGTATGTGAATGCAAATTCTTCTCACCTGTTTAAGTTTGTCTTGTTGAGCCACGATCACGCTGACCATGGACAAGGTCTTAAGGGCATGATGCGTGAATTTGGCACAGAATGGTTTTGGTATCCCAAAGAAGGACGGCGAACAATTCAGACGCAATTAATGTCTTACGCAAGAAGATCAAAAAAGGTTCAAAAACAACAAGCATTAGACAATAACAGAATTCTGCCAAATCTTGGAGATGCTACTGTCGAGGTCCTGTGGCCAAAGCCCGGTTTTTACACCTCTGATCAGAATAATAATTCGGTGATTTTACTGCTGACACTGGGCGATCACGCCTTTCTTCTGAGCGGAGATGCCGAAGCCGAAGCCTGGAAAGAAGCCGCACCAAAAATTCCGGATAATGTTCAGTTTTTCAAAGTTCCCCACCACGGTTCACGTAACGGAAGCCTAGACAGGCATGGCCAACCGACCTGGCTCGATCATTGCCCTGACGATGCTGTGCTGGGAATAAGTTGCTGGGCGAAATACGGACACCCTCATGAGGAAGTTCTGCAACTCTTTGATAATAATAACCGAAAATACCTGCGGACAGACATCCAATATCACTTAATCGCAGAAACGGATGGGACCAATCCAGTAAAGTATTCCTATCATAGATGATTTAACAAGTTTTCCTTATTGTTCAGGACGTTAAAAAATATTGTCGAGCGGGCTTTACAGAGGCATTATCAATATTACACTTCCCCGCTTAAATTGATGTTGGGTTCCATGAACAAACATATCTTACTCATCGAAGATGAACGGTCCATCGCGGATACTATTTTTTATGCGCTGGAAACGGAAAATTTTTCGGCTGAATGGAAAACTTTGGGCCAAGACGGCCTGGATTACCTGAAAAGCCATACGGTTGATTTAATCATTTTGGATGTGGGTTTGCCCGACATGAACGGGTTTGATGTTTGTAAAAATATTCGCACCTTTAGTGATATTCCGATTATTTTTCTGACCGCCAGAAAAGATGAAATTGACCGGGTTGTGGGGTTTGAAATTGGCGCAGATGATTATGTGGTTAAACCGTTCAGCCCCCGTGAACTGGTCGCGCGCATCAAAGTCATCTTCAAACGTTTGCAAACAACGCCAACAAACAGTTCCGGTGTGTTTCAGGTCGATGACCTAAAGGGGCGGATTGTGTATGAAAATACACTAATGGATTTGACCCGCTATGAATATAGATTGCTAAAACTGCTATTGTCACAGCCCGAACGTATTTTTAGTCGGGCTCAATTAATGGAACAGGTTTGGGACGCACCAGAGGCCAGTATGGACCGTACGGTTGATGCCCATATCAAAATGCTCCGTGGGAAATTACGCAACATTGACGCGGATGCAGACTTGATTAAAACGCACCGGGGCATGGGCTATAGTATCGAGGTTTAAATGAAACTCAGTCATCGCATTTTTCTTGGATATTTTTTGGTTGTCGCCGTTGCGGGCCTTTTTTTGTTGAAAAGTGTGCGTGATGAATTTCGCCCCGCCGTGCGCCAAGCCATGGAAGAAACCATGGTCGATACGGCAAATTTATTGGCCGAAATGGTGGGGGTTGATGTGCGAAAGGCGACTTTAGCCGATAGCGATTTTTCAAAGTCTATGCAAAGGTTTCTCGACCGCACCATGAACGCCGAAATTTGGGGCTTGGAAAAAAATCAAGCGACGTCGCATGTATATATTACTGATGCCACGGGGCTGGTGATTTTTGATTCCAATCAAGGCAAAGCGGTGGGCAAAGATTATTCACGATGGAACGATGTGCACTTTACGCTGCAAGGAAAATATGGGGCCAGAACAACCCGCGCGAATGAAGCCGATGAAACGTCATCGACCATGTACGTTGCGGCTCCGATCAAATACAAAGGCGAAATTATCGGCGTTTTGACGGTGTATAAACCCTCCATAAGCGTTCTGCCCTTTATTCAACTGAGCCAGAAAAACATCACTCAAGCCGCACTTGTCTTGTTTGTTTTGACGTTGGCGCTTGGCTGGTTGTTTTCGGAATACCTCGCCCGGTCTACGCGAAAATTGATGGATTATGCCCACGCCGTGCAGAAGGGGGCAAAAGTCAGTTTGCCCGAAATATCTGAACCGGAACTGTATCAATTGGGCCAAGCCATCGAAGCCATGCGCGAAGCTTTGGACGGCAAGCAATATATTGAAAACTATGTGCATACCCTAACCCACGAACTCAAAAGCCCGCTGTCGGGCATTGCCGGAGCTTCGGAACTGCTAACCGAAGACATGGCGCACCAAGACCGTTCACGGTTTATCAAAAATATCAGAGAAGAAACACATCGCATTCAAGACATTGTCGATCGCTTGTTAGACCTTGCACGGCTAGAACAACGCCAACATTTGGACGATACAAGTTCGATCAATCTTAAAGTTATGGTGCAGGGTATAGTGTCCAGTTTTGAAGTCGCTTTATTACAAAAAAATCTTCAGGTCATGGTCGATGTTGACGTGTGTGAAACCTTAAGCGGAGACCCCTTTTTAATCCGCCAAACTCTGAACAATGTCATCGACAATGCGATTGAATTTTCACCGAACAAAGGTGTTTTAACCATTAAAGGTGTGGCCTTAGACGGACGTTACCTTTTGAGCATTTTTGACCAAGGACCGGGCGTTCCAGAGTACGCGACCGCTAAAATCTTTGACCGTTTTTATTCTTTGCCCCGCCCCGATACGCACAAAAAAAGCACAGGGCTGGGTTTGAGTTTTGCCAAAGAGGTAATGTTGCTGCATCAAGGCGATATCTCGGTATCAACCCAAACAGATGGTTGCCGGGTTGAACTATCTTTTGTGATTTAGGCTGATTTCACACGTTTTTCACATTCACCGCATACGCTGTTCATATTGGCGGTTTAGGCTTTCTTCAACTGAAAATTTGAGGATTGCGCCATGCAAACAACCACCACGCAAAAAACACTGCTGTATAAAATACTCACCGTCGCGGGATTATGCCTCGCTTTACTGGTGATGTTGTCGTCGGTCACAGACATCATTTATGAACGTTCATCAACCAAAGAAAAGGTTGAACAAGACATCAGTGAAAGCTGGTCCGGTCCGCAAAAACTATCCGGGCCTGTTTTGATCGTTCCTTATCAAGTCAAAGAAATGAAAACAGAGCGTATTGAAGGCAAAAATGGATTTGAAAATATTCAGACAGAAATCCTGATTAACCGCGAAAAATACTTTCTTCCAATCATCTTAAACGTCAAATCCGATATTACGACCGAAGAACGCTACAGAGGCATCTACAAGGTTCCCGTTTATCTTTCTAAAACACATATGAACGGTCAGTTTGACCTATCTGAATTGGCGTCTGGCCCGAATATAACTTGGAAAGCTCCTTATTTGGTGTTGGGGGTCAGTGACATTCGGGGGATCAAACGTTCCGTCGAAGCTCAGTTGAATGGCGAGCCCTATCCTTTTCAGGCCGGAACACAAACAACAAAAATTTATCAAGGTCTTCATGCCCCCTTGCTGGTTGATATTTTGAAAAACGGGGTTATAGATTTTGAGATCAAGCTGGATCTGAATGGCCTGAAATCATTTTCAATCTTGCCCGTGGGAAAATACACAAAGGTTGAGTTCTCGTCGACATGGCCAAGCCCCAGCTTTCAGGGGCGGTATTTACCCAAAAATTATGATGTGTCTGAAAATGGCTTCAACGCGACTTGGGAAACATCCTATTTTGCGACCAACATGAAACAACTTTTTGAAGATTGCTTTACGGCATCTAGCTGTCAGAAATTTCAAGACAATGGCTTTGGGGTGACTTTGCATCAAGGCGTCGACGTATATGCCCAAGCCAACAGATCCACCAAATACGCGATTTTATTTATTGGGCTTACTTTTGTCGTGTTCTTTTTGTTTGAAGTCCTCAAAGACCTGCGCATTCATGCGATTCAATATGGATTGGTCGGCGTTGCTTTGGTCCTTTTTTATCTGCTTTTGATGTCATTATCGGAACACATAGCCTTTGTCTGGGCCTACCTTATCGCGAGTTTGGCTTGCATTGGTTTGTTGAGCTTTTACGTCACCTTTGTGCTGAAAAGCATAGCCAGAGGGCTGGTGTTTGGCAGCATGATTTCGGGCTTATACGGCGCACTCTTTTTGCTGATCCAAGCCGAAGATTATGCCCTTTTGTTGGGCGCTGGTTTTTTGTTTGCTGTTTTAGCCTTCATCATGGTGCTGACCCGCCATGTGGATTGGGCTCAAATGGGCCAAAAGGCTGATGCTGTCAAAGAACGAGGGGTCGTATCATGATGATCCCGAACAGACAAAATGAAAAGGTACAGGCGGGATATATCTATTTATTCGCCACCTTGATCGCCCAAAGAGATTTGGGTTCCTCTTTAATCAAAGAATCCGTCGATTGGCTTGCCGCGCATGGTTATGACCGCCCGGCAAAAAACTTATCGGGCCATTCCGATAAGCCTAAGTTGATAAAGCGGTCCTGTTCAGCAAGTTAAACTTGTTGATTGAGGGTGCTTTTGCTACTAATTTTACAACGTGTAATTTGTGTGGGTGGGACAATGCTTAAATATTTCCTCTGTTTGGTAACGCTATGGGTGCCGCAGGTTGTTGCGGCGGCGGATTTTGCTAAAATCGTCGATGAACATCGCAAGGTTCTGGTTTTATTGACTTCGGCGCCATCGTCTGACCCGTCGTCTGAAACCATCTTTGCCGCCCGTGGGCATTATGTGTTGARACGTGANTGGATTGATAAGGTCCTGCACGGGGCCGAAGAAGATTTCGCACCCGTAACCACGTTGTTAAACACAACCCAAAACTTCATCGATTTTTATGCGAACATCAAAACCTTGCACGATGGTGATCGGTTGGCCTTTTTGGATTTGGCCGATGAATTGATGGTGATTGAAGACGCGCGGGACGTGTCGGCTCAGGCGTTGTTACCCCTGTCCTTTATCAACACCGAAATCGAAGCTATTTTAGACAGCTACCGCGAAGATTACAGCAAAGCGATGGCAAGCCTGGGCATGCGCGGTGAAAAAAAACGGGAACGGTGGGACAGCTATATAGCGTTCATTCGCACTTTATATACACACGACGAATTGTTGAAAGTGGCCTTGGATGGCGGCAATCCCCTGTACCGAGATTCCATGCGCGGTGCTCCGGCCCTTGCCCAAACCAAAAAAGATTCCCTGATGCCCAAATTGCCCAAAGAAATCTGGGGCAATGGGCTTCCTGAAAAAACCGTGGTGCTGACATTTGATGACGGCCCACATCGTTCGCGCACCGGGGCGATTTTGGATATTTTAAAAGAATACCAAGTGAACGGATATTTTTTCAGCGTGGGCAACAATCTGCAAAGAATCGTGAAAAGAAATAAAACTGCTGAGCAGCTAAAAAAGACCGTGGCGCAACGTATTTTTAACGAAGGCAATGTGCTCGCCAATCACAGTTATTCCCACGCCGTTCTGACCAAATTAAAAGAAACCGAACGCAGTCAAGAACTTGACCAGACCGATGCCCTGATCCGAAAATTTACAGGCGCAAAAAATATATTGTTTCGTCCACCCTATGGATCAAAAGACGCCGCCCTTGATGATATGGCGTTGCAAAAAGGTTTGATTTCGGTGATGTGGAATGTGGATTCCATGGACTGGGCCGACCCGATTCCTGAATCCATCGCGGACCGCACCTTGCGCCGCTTGGATAAGGTCGGGCGGGGGATATTGTTGTTTCATGATATTCACAAGCAAACGGTGAAGGCGCTGCCCGATATTTTAAAGGGTTTGGGCGAACGCGGCTACCGTGTTGTGGCGTTGGATGGTCGTGCCTTTGATAAAAATAAATCAGGCATACCGCAAATTCCAACATCCAAGGCAAAGGCCAAACCCCTGTATGGCGCCAGTTGGGCCGTGGTTATTGGCATCAACAAATACAAGCATTGGCCGGATTTAAAATACGCCGTTAATGATGCGCAAAGTATTTCAAAAATACTCCATGAAAAACTTGGCTTTCCAAAAGAAAACATCATTGAACTTTATGATGAAAACGCGACCCGTGAACGCATCGTCGAAGTCTTGGGTTATGAAATGGCCGATCCCAAACGCATCAAACCAGAAGACCGGGTGTTTATTTTTTATGCAGGTCACGGGGCAACGCGCAGCACACCGGGCAAGGCAAATCTGGGTTATCTTATACCTGCGGATGCACAGCTGACGCGGTTTCAAAATCGTGGAATTTCCATGAGCCAAATCAATGATTTTTCCAATCTAATCCCCGCCAAACATGTCTATTTTATTATGGACAGTTGTTACAGCGGTTTGGCCTTAACCCGGTCGGGCATCACCGTCGGGCAAACCATGAACTATTTAAGCCAGGTCACCAAACGCCGGGCGCGGCAAATCTTAACTGCGGGCGGGGCCGATCAACAGGTTGCGGATGGCGGGCCGAACGGGCATTCGATTTTCACGTGGACTTTGTTGCAAGCCATGGAAGGTTTGGCCGATACYGACAACAACGGATTTGTCACGGCCTCTGAAATTGGCAC
The DNA here is from genome assembly GCA_002401565.1 of Rhodospirillaceae bacterium. Lineage (GTDB taxonomy): Bacteria > Pseudomonadota > Alphaproteobacteria > Rhodospirillales > Magnetovibrionaceae > JANLGW01. The sequence goes on along the minus strand of NVTL01000038.1, from coordinate 21,750 downwards.
GTACGTTGCCCCTGTGGTGGCGAGCTATGCTGAACAAACTCCGGCCTTTGGCAATCTGGTGGGGTCTCAGGGTGGCGACTTTGTTTTCAAAGTCAACGATCAGGCCATTCAAGGCATCCGGGAAAAAATGGCAGCAGAAAATCGCCGTATCGAAGCCGAAGTTGATGCTTTGAGAAACAATACCAAAGCGAACGTGAAACGCCGTTTGGAATTGGAACTCGCCAAATCGAAAGTCCTGTCAGGTCAGCCCGCGCCGCAAGTCGAAACGGAAAAAGGCAAATCGGAACGGCTTAAACAGGCCCGCCGCCTGAACGCCTCGGCCTTACAATATTTCAAAGAGAAAAAGTAYAAAAAAGCCGAAGAAGAATGGCAAGAAGCCGTGCGCTTAAACCCGTATAATCCAACGCTGATCAACAATCTTGGCTTTGTTTTGGATAAGCAAAATAAAAACAAACAAGCCCTGAAATGGTATTTTCGCACGGTTGAGTTGGATGCCAAACGGTCGGCAGTTTACTTGAACCTTGGCGACATCATGGTGAAATTGAAACGCTACGACGAAGCCACGTCTTATTACGAACGCTATCTGCATATCTATCCGTCTTCAAAACAAGCCAAAAAAATTCGCACAAAAATGGCTCAGTTTAGGGATGGCACTTATGAAGCCGCCCAAAAGAAAAATAAGGATTAATCATCATGCTCATTTCACAACACACAACCGCAACATCCTTTTTAAGGGCTCCCGTATTGCTAATGGTTTTTCTGTCGGGACTGTTGATGGGGTGTGGCGATGATAATAACGAACAGGCCAAGGACACGCCAAAGTCTCCGGTCGAAAACTCGGCAATAAAAGCGTCTTCGACCATCGACTATTCAAGTATGAAGTTGGCTTTATTAGATGTGTCAGAACGTGAATATGGGGACGTGAATACATTGGCGTTGTTGTTCAATGCTCCGTTAAATCCCGACCAAAAATTTATGTCGCACTTAAATGTGGCGCCCCCGCTGGGCGATCCGGTGCTTAGCACGGATGGACGCACGCTTTATTTTACGGCGACGGTTCCTGAACAAAAATATACGGTGTCGGTGAGCTCTGGCCTGACGGCTATGAATGCCACCACATTGAACATTCAAGAAACCTTTTCGGTCACCACCCGCGCGTTGCCCGCAACGGTTTCGTTTGAAGTCGACGGCACCGTAATTGCACCGGGCAGTGATGGGGGTTTGCCTGTTTTGGCGGTGAATGTAGCCGAAGCCGATATCAATATTTACCGAGTGAAAAATGAAAAAGTTCAAAACTTCTTTCTGAATTATGGCAGCATTGCTCGCAGCGGGTCGTATTATTATAATAACGTTAATCGCGATAAGTTCTTCACCCACATTTACACCACGCGCATCCAAACAGGGGAGGCAAAAAACCGTCGAAATCGCACGGTTGTTCCGTTGACCGCATTGGGCGACATCACCAAAGCGGGCGTTTATTTTGCGACCATTTCCCGTCCGGGTGGATTTGAATTTGAATCCTCAACATGGTTCAGCGCCTCGTCCATTGGCCTGCAATTGCGGGAATATAAAGATTCAAAAAGAATCATCGCTCAAGCCATCACCAATGGACAGTTGATGGACAAAGTTGATATTAAAATCCTCACCACCAATGGCAAAGTATGGGCCAAAGGTCAGACAGATATTAACGGTGTTGTGGAATTTAAAAGCTTTCCCAAAGACCGTGGCCAGAACTTTATTTTGGCGCAAAAAGGTGATGAATTAACCGTGCTTCGCCAAACCGCGCCAGCGTTTGATTTATCCGGATTTGAAATCGGTGGGCGGCCTCATAAAAAGGTCGAACTGTTTGTTTATTCCCCGCGCGATATTTATCGCCCCGGCGAACATTTGGTGATCAGCGTCTTAAAACGCAACGCAGATGGGCAACCCATCGCAGGGGCGCTGAACATTGAAATCCAAAATCCCGATGGCACGTCACAAGTTGCCATGCGCGTGCAACCGCAGGCGGCGGGGTATTTTCAATTTGAATATGATCTGCCCCAAAGCAGCATTCTTGGCGATTGGAGCGCGGTGGTGTCGGGGCCTGAAAATGCAGCCGACACCACAACCTTTAAATTTAAGGTCGAAGAGTTCATTCCCGAACGGCTTCGTTTATCCTTTGATGACGGCGATACAAAACAATCTAGCTTTGGCTTAAGGGAAATGGCCGCCGTTCAAGTGAAGGGGGCTTATCTTTATGGGGCTCCGGCGTCTGGAAATAATCTGACCACGGTGGCGCGGGTTTTCCCCTGGAACAAGCCGTTTCAAAATCTGAAAGGCTATGTTTTTGGCGATGTGCGCACCCCCATCAATGCCCAATTTAAATTTGATGATATCAAGCTGGACAAAAATGGGCAAACGGAAACCATTATTAACCAAAGCCTTTATAACTGGACAAGCTTGACCACTCCGGCCCGCGTGCGTTTAACATACAGCCTGTATGAAACGGGTGGTCGGGCAATTAATCGTTATAAAAATATTTTGTATTGGCCCAAGGAATCCTTTGTTGGCGTAAAGCCGCATTTTAAAAATGATCGTTCAGACAAAGGCACATCGGTTGGCTTTGATTTGGTGCGCGCCAATCGACAAGGCGTTGCTTTAAGCACAGGTATGGCCAAGGTTTCTTTGGTGCGCGAAGAACAGAAATACTTTTGGACGTACACCCGTACAAACGGTTGGCATTACCAAACGGAATCCAAGGAATATGTGGTTTCGACACAGATGGTGTCTTTCGCAGATACGCAATCGACACCGATTGAAGTGCCCGTGGATTGGGGACAATACCGTCTTGAAGTGACCGATTTAACGGCCAAAAGTTTGACTGTTTATAAATTTCAAGCTGGGGCATCTTGGTACAGCGCGTGGCGTTCGGCCAATAAAAGCATTCGTCCTGACCGGGTCACAGTGGCCTTGGATAAAAAAGCGTATCATCCGGGTGACATTGCCAAAATCAAAATCGCCGCGCCGACCAATGGTTCGGCCTTGGTGATGTTAGAAGCCGGGGGTGTGCTGAAAACTCTGCACGTGCCTTTGAAAGATAAACGTGCCGAAGTATCCTTACCCATTCCAGAGGATTTGGCCCGTCATGATGCATACATCAGTGTTTTTGTCGTGGCCCCCACTGGGGCAACCGACAACATGAAAAAACGCAGTTTTGGCATCGTCAGCTTGCCCTTAGATCGCAGCCAACGTGCCTTGGATGTGGCCTTGGACATTCCCGAAAAATGGAAACCCGAACAACGAGTCCAAGCCCGCGTTAAAGTCACCACAAAAGATGGACAGCCCCCCACGGGAGAAATGTTTTTAACGTTGAGCGCGGTGGATAGCGGTGCATTAAGTTTAACCGGATACGAAGTTCAAAACCCCCATGATTATTTTTACAGCCAACGTAAATATGGGGTGCGTTTAACCGACATGTACGAAAAAGTTTTGGAACCAACCTTGGCTGACAAGGCCAAAATTCTGTGGGGTGGCGATGCGGATTTATTGCGGGGCGGCGACAAACCCGTCACCGACGTGCGTATCGTCAGCCTGTTCAGTGGTCGTGTTTATGTTAAAAATGGAGAGGCTTTGGTGCCGTTGGATTTGCCTGCCTTTGATGGTGAACTGACGTTAACCGCCGTGGCCTTTGGCCGTGATGTATTTGGCATCGACCGCGGGTCTATTAAGGTTGCATCGCCGATTGTTGCGCAAGTTTCCATGCCACGCTTTTTGGCCTTGGGCGATCGCGCGAATATTGCCTTGGACGTGACAAACCTGACCGGAACAGATGGCACGGCGGCGGTGTCGTTTAAAGCGGGAGGAGCCTTTGAGGCTGTTGCTGCCAACGATCAGTTTGTGCTTAAAAATGGTCAGAAAGAAGTGTCTAACATTGTTGTCCAAGCCAACACCATTGGCCTTGGCGATCTTGTCGCTCATGTGCAAATGGGCAAAGAACAAGTCACACGAAAATGGGGGCTGGGCGTGCGGGCTCCGGCACCTGCCGAATACAGCCGCATCACACAGGTTTTAAAGCCCGGTGATCGGATTAATTTGCCCAATCAGAGTTTATTGCCGCTGATCGCTGAAACAACCAAGGTGCAGTTGCGCATTGGCTTGACGCCCGATTTACAAGGCAGTGCTCATTTTAATTACCTGACCAAATATCCTTATGGATGCTTGGAACAAACCACCAGCAAGTCCAGACCCTTTGCTTTGCTGCCATCGGATCAAGACCGTCGTCGTTTGGGTATTACGATTTCAGATAGCGAAATTACAGCCAAGGTGGATGGCGCCCTTGCTCGATATTTTGAACTTCAATTGCCCAACGGTGGTTTTGGTCTGTGGGGCAAACATTCCCCCGAAGAACACTGGTTGACCGCGTATGCGACAGAATACCTTTTGGATTTAAAAGCGTCGGGTTTTAATGTTTCCCAAAGTATGTTGGACAAAGCCTTAAAACGTTTGAACGCCTATGTGCGGTCACGCTCGCCGATTGTCGTCAAACGGTGGATGAATACACCCGCGCATTACCAAGTCGCTTATCGATCTTACGCGGCTTATATTTTGGCGAAAGCTGGTAAAACCACATTGGGTCCTGTGCTTGATATTGCCGAAAGATATTTAGACAACGCCGAAGGTCCTGTACCGGGTGTTCATTTGGGTCTTGCCATGATGGCCTTGGGCAACAGCGAAGAAGGCGTGCGGGTGATTGAGAAAAACCTCACGAAATCTCGGTCTGCTCAGTACCTTGGTGATTATGGATCAGACATTCGAGATCGGGCGATGGTGTTGGATGCTTTGTTAAACACCAACGGTCTGCCACTTGAGCTCAGCGACAAAGTTTTGCAAATGATTTTGCCGCTGGCCGAAGATTTAAAATTGAAACGGTGGTTAAGCACGCAAGAACGCAGCGCGCTGTTTAAACTGTCTTTGACCCTATCCAAACAAGGCCAAGACACGCCGTGGTCCGGTGAATTGCAGGTGGCTCAAAATACCATCACCATGGGCGCCAAGGGTGAATTTGGCAAAACCCTTGCCCTATCGGCACCGTCTGATGCCGTACAGTTTGTCAATACGTCCGCCCATAATGTGTATGCTTCGTTCGCGTGGATCGGTGTGCCAAAGGTTCCCAAATTTGATGTGAACAACGGCATCAAAATTACCAGCGATCATTTTAAAATGGCGGGGGACAAAGCAACACTTTTGCAAACGGGTGATACCTTAAAAACGGGAGAAATTATTTTAACACGCGTCACCATGACCAGTAAAAAAACGATCCCCGATGCCTTGTTGGTGAATTTTTTACCCGCAGGTTTAGAACTTGAAAATCAAAATCTGGCCAATGCATTAAAGCTCGACAGCTTGAATATCTTAGGGGAAAAAGTTGTGAACGCGCGCACCCTTGTGCATCAGGAATTCCGGTCTGACCGTTATGTGGCGGCCCTTAAACTGAACGGTGGTTACAGCACGGATGTCTATTTCATATCGCGCGCCGTTAACCCCGGCACTTATCTGGTGCCGCCCGCTCGTGTGGAATCCATGTATGTGCCAGCCTTGAACGGCACGGGAAATTCCATAAGAACGCTGACTGTTGAAAGATGACAAAACGACACATCCGTTTGGCACTTTTGGGGCTGGTCCTGATTTATGGGATCACCTTAAAAGTGGCCGATGCGGTATGGCCTTTGAAAATGCCGTCATCCAGCCAATCGTTTTCGACACTGATTTCTGATCGCGATGGGCAACCGTTAAGAGCCTTTGCCGACGATCAGGGTATTTGGCGTTATCAGGGTATTTGGCGTTATCAGGTTAAGTTGGCGGACGTCTCAGCAAAATATATCGAAGCCCTTTTGACCTTCGAAGACCGTCATTTTTACAGCCATCTTGGTGTAAACCCGTTCAGTTTATTTCGCGCCTTGGGGCAGAATATTGCAGGCGGTCGGATCGTTTCGGGGGGCTCGACCTTGACCATGCAAGTTGCGCGTATTTTGCATCCCCATGCCCGCACGATACCCGGAAAATTGCAGCAAATATTTCGAGCTTTTCAATTGGAGTGGCATTTTAGCAAAACCGAAATTTTGGAACTGTATTTAAACTATGCTCCCTTTGGCGGCACCATCGAAGGCGTGCAGGCGGCCAGTTACCAGTACCTGCAAAAACCAGCATTAGATCTTCGTTATTCCGAAGCCGCGTTATTGGCTGTGCTTCCGCAATCGCCATCATGGTTTCGCCCGGATCGTCATCCCAAACGCGCGGAAAAGGCCCGCAATAAAGTTCTTAATCGATTGGCTGACTTTAAGGTTTGGTCCGATGACGACATTCAAAAAGCCAAAAAAGAACACGTCAGTGTGTGGAGCCTGAAAAGACCCATGGTGGCCCCGTTGTTGTCCCGAAGGATGAAACGCGAACACCCGCAAAGTCGATTGATTCAAACCACCATAAAATCCGACCTGCAACGCCCTCTGGCCGATTACATTCGCACCTATGCTGTGGGCCAAGGTGAACGCGTATCGGCCGCCGTGATGGTGGTGGATAATGCAAGTCACGAAGTTTTGGCCTATGTGGGGTCAGCGGATTTTTCCCATGCCAAACGATCGGGCTATGTGGATATGGTCACGGCACTTCGTTCGCCCGGATCGACCTTAAAACCGTTTTTATTTGGCTTGTCGATTGATGATGGTTTAATTCATTCAGAATCTTTGCTGACGGATGTTCCACGCATTTTGACTGCGTACAGACCGGGCAATTTTTCCAAAGGGTTCAGCGGCCCGGTGGCGGCGCGCGAAGCCTTGCAACGGTCTTTGAATATTCCCTTTGTGCAATTGATCGAAGCCTATGGTGATCAGAAATTTGTCAATCGATTAAGCCATGTGGGCCAGCCGTTAAAATTACCCGGTGGTGCGGCCAGCCCGGCGGTTATTTTGGGTGGCGTTGGAACATCCCTTGAACGCTTGGTCGCTCTGTACAGTGCTTTGGCGAACGACGGCAATGTTTATCCTTTGACGTATTTGAAAGAGCATGATGTTTTGCAGTCTCGGCGTTTGATGAGCCCCGCCGCCGCGTGGATCACCTTTACCACATTGCAAGGCGTAAAGGCTCCGCAAGGTTTTGGCTTTGGCTTAAGTGAAGCTCAACGTCCGCGTATTGCGTGGAAAACCGGGACCAGCTGGGGACACCGTGACGTGTGGGCCATCGGTGTCACGCCTCAATATACGGTTGGTGTTTGGTTGGGGCATCCGGATGGACAGCCGATGAAAAAATCTTTGGGTATGACGGTTGCAGGTCCTTTATTATTCACGACGTTTTCCCTGTTGGATGATCGCCTAAGCCCTCTTAAAATGCCAATAACCGTTGTGCAAAAAACGGTCTGCTGGCCTGATGGGCGAAGCCTTGAAATGGCGAAACAAGCCTGTGATGTGAAACGTCTGGCGTATACCAAAGACGGTATTACACCCCTGACCTTACGTCCTGAACTTGGCGCAAAACGGGGCGCGGAATTTCATTTATCCCGGCAGCAGATTTTGGTGAATGCAAACACCGGGCAACGGGTGTTGCGCAGCTGTTCAGCGGGGCCGACCCTACAAAAAGAAATCACAACTTGGCCCATGGCGTTGGAACATTGGTTGCCGCCTAAATTCAGACGCACATCACGTATTCCCGGTTTTGATTCCGCCTGTGCCGCGTTACCGATTACACGCGATAAACTGCGCATCCTTGGTATGGATGATGGTCAAATTTTTCATATTCTTGATGAGGACGTGATTAAGATTTCCGTTCGGGCCGAAAGCAAAAATCCAGATGTGACGTGGTACTTAGACGCCAAACCGCTCATCACCAATCGACAATCAACAAAAATAATTTTAAAGACAACGATGATCGGCAACCACGACTTGATCGCCGTAGATGCTCAAGGAGCAGTTGGGCGTGTGCAATTTAAAGTCCAATAACTGAACCTTTAAAGCACAATCTCCATGCCTTCTTTAGCCCCAAAGGCTCCGGACCAAGTGGCTTTGGCTTGATTTTCAAGTTCTCTGACTTGGGTGTCGTTGTGGTCGGGGGAATAATGAAACATGGCCATGCGTTTTGCCCCGGCTAATTTACAGAGCTTGATGCCTTGGTTCCAAGTCGAATGACCCCAACCTTTGTATTGGGGCAGTTCGTCTTCAGAATAGGTGCAATCGTAAATCACCAAATCGGCATCTTTCATCAAGGCCAATAAGCCTTGATCCGGTTTGTCAGGATTGTGTTCCGTATCGGTGGCGTAAACAATGCTTTTACCGTCGGCTTCCAAACGATAGGCTGTGGACCCGGCGGGGTGGGTCAGCATGGTGGTTTTGATGTGAATACCATCGTGTAAGTCAAATTCATCACCCGGCTGAAAGCCAATGCAATTTAGGTCTGACTCTAAATTATCAAATTGCACCGGGTGCAGTTCGGCCTGCATATGGCGGCGGATCATGCCTTCGATACTGGTCTCGCCATAATTTTCGGCGGCCCTAAGGTGCACGGTGTGTCCAGGGATATAGATGGGTTTAAAATAGTTAAATCCGGCGGTGTGGTCATTGTGAAAATGGCTCATCAACATGTCCATTTCCTTGACGCCGCGCTTTAACAGCTCGTTGCCCAGCCACGGCAAGCCAGTGCCTGCATCAAAGATAATGGTCCGACCAAAGACCTCAACTTCGACACAAGCTGTATTTCCACCGTATTCAAGAAAATCTGGGTACGCACAGGTAATGCTGCCACGTACACCCCAAAATTTGACGCGCACTGTTTATCCTATTTTTTTCGGGTACTATTTTTATTATTGAAGACAGGATAGACGCAACGTTCAACAATCACAACTGTGCATTTTTGTGGACAGCCTGCAGTTTTTCAACAGTTACGCCTTCATAGTTTTTCCATTCTTGGACGCAGCCTGTGAAATCTTGGCCTTCGGTGTAATCATTGGTGACCACAAGGCACGGAATGTTGGCGCGCTGGCTGGCAACCAGTCCGTTGCGACTGTCTTCTAGAGACAGTGTTTCGTGGGCTTTTAGGCCTAATTTGTCCAAAACCCAGTTGTAAACGTCGGGTTCAGGCTTCAAAATTGGCACGACACCGCCGTCGCCGATGCACGCAAACCAGTCCAAAGATTCTTCGCCCAAATTCACACTCAACAATGTGCGCACGTTTATCGGCGTGGTTGTGGTGGCAATGGCGATGGTTAAGCCTTGAGCGCGGGCTTCATTAATCAAATCTTCGATGCCCGGACGCAACGGAACTTGTCCGTTTTGCAGGCGTTCAATGAAATATTTGGTTTTGGTTTGATGCAAAGACAAAATCAAGTCGTCAATTTTGTCTTGTTTCAAAAAATTCGGATCATGGTCTTCAAGGAAAAAACGAATGCGTTGTTTTCCACCCGTGACTTTTAAAAGCTTTTTATACAACGCCTGATCCCAGTTCCAATCGAACTTGAATTGGACAAAAGCATCGTTAAAGGCTTTGCGGTGGGCGTCTTCGGTATCGGCCAAAGTGCCATCGACGTCAAAAATAAGAGCTTTCATTTGGGTCCTCAAGTTTAAGGGGGGAAGATGCAGTTAATGTGGCCTGTTTCAGGCGCAGTTCAAGCCCTAGTCGCCTAAAATTTGCAAGACAACTTCACGGTTTCGAAGACCCACGCGATGTTCAAACAAAAACACCCCCTGCCACTGGCCCAAAACGGCATCGCCGTTCAACACCGGAATGGACAGGGACACATCGGTCAGCACGGTGCTAATATGGCCGGGCATATCGTCTAAACCTTCGCTGGAATGGCGATATGCGGTGGCGCTTTCGGGCACCAATGTTTTGAAATAGGTTTGCAAGTCCAACAACACATCCGGGTCGGCATTTTCCTGAATGGTCAGGCTGGCGGATGTATGGCGGCAAAAAACCGTCAGCAAGCCGTTTTGAATGCCCGTAGACTGCACCCAAGCGTTTAGGTCTCGGGTAAAATCATAAAGGCCAGCCCCTTGGCTTTGCAGGCGCAGGGTTGTGATGTCTTGTTGCATATTATTTTAAGCTCCGTATCGATGTAAGTCGCGACCATGGGCGTTCAGCCATGCTTTTGCCTGATCCATATGGTCGGTCAGGCTGGACGTTAAGGCCCAAAAATCGGCCCCGTGATTGTGGTGAACCAAATGTGCGACTTCGTGGGCGACCACATAATCCAACACATATTGGGGCGCCAAAACCAAACGCCAGCTGAAATTTAACTGTCCAGTGGAACTGCACGATCCCCATCTGGATTTGGTGTCGCGCACGGTGATGCCCGAAATGGTTTGGTCTATGGTTTTGGCTTTGTCCTGGGCGCAGGTGTTTAATTCTGTGCGCGCCTCGGCTTTTAACCAGTCTTTCAAGCGCCGCGGCAGGTGTTCCAACCGTCCAGAAACAAAAATGTCCTGTTCGGTGCTGTGCGTAATTTTGATATTTGGATCATGGCGCACCGTCAATGTTTGGCCCAGCAGGGGAATTTCCAAGCCTTCGACAAAGGGCAATGGTTTGGCGCGGCGTTTTAATTGGGCGGCAATCCATGCGGATTTTCGCTGAGCCATTTGGACACCTTCGCGGATCTTTGTGCGTTTGGGAATGGTGACAATGGCTCCACCGGTGGCGTCATCAATGCGCAAAATCAAGCGTCTGGCTTGAGCATTGCGGCGAATGCGCAACGGTACGGCTTCGCCATCAATATCTAAGGTATGGTCGGTGATTTTTTTCGAATCGAACATAATGTATTATGCCACAAACCCGCTTAAGCAGGCCAATCGACGATGTGGTCTTCTAAATCGTCGATTTCTTTTTCGGGGATCACCCGGCCACGCACGGAAATGCCCGCCAGAAAAACCGTTTGCGGATCGCCCGATACCAAGGGGTGCCATTCGGGCAAATCTTTGCCTTCGGCCAACAATCGATAGGCACAGGTGCTGGGCATCCATTTTAATTCACCAACGTTTTTGGGGTCTAACGGAATACAGTCGGGCATATATTTATGACGCTCTGAATATTTTGTGCAGGTGCACTTTTCCAAATCCATCAGGTTGCAAACAACATTGGTAAAGCTAATGTCGCCGCTGTCGATGTCTTCTAGTTTTTCCAGACAACACCGTGCACAGCCATCACACAGGCTTTCCCATTCGGATTGGGTCATGTCTTTGAGTGATTTTTCTTTCCAAAACGTCATGTTTGATCCACCAAATGGGCAAAGGACCCAAATACATTTTTTTTCGCCAAACCAATAGGGCCTAAATCGGTGTCTTCGGCATCGCTGGCGTTAAAAAGATTAGCTGGAATACCCTTGTGCGTGATGCTGGCATAATGGAATTCGTGGCCTCTAAATTTCTGCCCTTTGGCCCCCAAGGGCGTGTCGGCTAAAAGCGTCAGTTGGCGATAGCCCAAATGCAGTTTCCGTTTTGCGAACGAGGTCTTTAACGGCAACAAGCCCACCATAACATGGTGTTCGCCTTGGGCATCTTCAAGGCTTTCGCCCAAAACCATATAGCCCCCGCATTCGCCATAAATGGTCTTGCCTGCAGCGGCGGCTTGGCGGATGCCGTCTAAAAACTTGGGCGCGCTGGCCAGACGATAGGCGTGCAATTCGGGATATCCACCGGGCAGAAAAACCGCGTCGGCGTGGGGATTTGGGCCTTGGTCTTCCAACGGTGAAAAAAAGCTAAGTTGGGCACCTTGGTTGCGCCAACCTTGTAATACGGCGGGATACGCAAAGGCAAAGGCTTCGTCACGCGCCACGGCAATATGTTGGCCCAAGGGTATCAAGGGTTTGAGCTGACCGGAGGATTGCACCTGAGTGGCTAGATTTTGCAACGCAACCAAATCAACGTGAGCTTCAACGCACGCAGCCGCGCCATCGATAATGTCTTTCAGGCCGTCTTGTTCAATGGCTTGCACCAGCCCTAAATGGCGCGATGGCAGCTCTAAACTTTGGTTCCAGGGGATCATGCCCAACACCGGAACATCGGGCAAAACCCGCTGCATGGATGCGCGAATAACGTTTTGGTGTTTTTGACTGCCAACGCGATTAAAAATCACCCCGGCAATGGAAATGTCGTCTCTGTACGTATGAAAGCCTAAAACCTGAGCCGCGGCTGAGGCCCCTTGGGACCGGGAATCCACCACCAAAACAACGGGCCATCCGGTAAGCTTGGAAATATCGGCGGTTGACCCTAAATCCAAGGTCGCGCCGTCGAACAAGCCCATGACGCCTTCAGCTATTAAGAGGTCACTGCCTAAACTGGCCTCGGCTATGGTCGCGTTTAAGGTATCATCACGCATGGCCCAGGGGTCCACGTTGAAACACGGACGTCCGGTGGCTTGACCGTGAAACGCTGGGTCAATGTAATCGGGTCCGGCTTTTAAGGAACTGACCGAAAGGCCGCGGGCTTTCAGGGCCGCCAAAATGCCCAATGTCACCACAGTTTTGCCGCTGCCCGAAGACGGGGCGGCGATGATTAATCCGGGCGTGGTTCGTTCAGCAGACATCAAAACGCTCGATTTAAAGGAATTCAGCTAATTTTTCGGCCATGAATTTGGCGGGTGTGCCGTGGCTGAAATGGGCCGCGTATGTGGCGTTTGGGTCCATCAGATACGTGGTTGATCCGTGATCCATGGTGTACAGACCGTCTGGGTCATCTTCGTTAGCCTTGGCAAAAAAGACCTTATATCTTTTGGCGGCGGCTTTGATATCTTTTAAAGACCCGGTTAAACCAACCAATTTTTCATGAAAATTTGGAACATATCCGGCCATGATTTCAGGCGTATCGCGTTCTGGGTCAACGGTGACAAAGATCGGCACCACTTTTTCAAGCTGTGCAGGGGTCAACATATCCAAGGCATCACCCATGATGCTCAGCGACGTGGGGCAAACGTCTGGGCAAAAGGTATAGCCAAAATAAATCAGCATGTATTTGCCTTTATAGTCTTGTTCTGTAACGGCTTTTCCGTTGTGATCGACCAAGCTAAACGGTCCGCCAATGTTGACCTTTCCAGATGGGGCAAAGGCTGTGGGGCTGTCGGCAAAATAGGATTTCCCGCCAATTACGGCACCAACAAAAACAACGGCGGCAAGGACGATAAACAGAATGCGAGACATGGGAAATCCTCATGATTGGGGTGCGAAAAATATCCGCAGACCATACGTGTCTAAAGCCATTCCAACAAGGCCCTTTTCTTCATGCTCTTCCCGACCTAAAGTGCGGTCATGAATTCAAGAAAACCAGACAGTGGACCCTTAAAAAAAGGTTGGACCACCGGGGCCTGTGCTGCCGGAGCGGCGGCGGCCGCTTGGCGGGCGATGGTGACGGGCGAATTTTTAGAGACCATCACCTTGAACTTGCCCCGCGGCGACCGCCCAACGTTTGTCTTAGAGACCAAAATTGCCGGTGATGATTTTGCCTGCGCGGGCATTGTCAAAGACGCGGGCGATGACCCAGACGTCACCCATGGTTTGGAAATTATCGCCGATGTGCAAAAAGGTCGCCGGGGGTCTGGTGTAATTTTTGCGGCGGGCGAAGGGGTCGGCACGGTGACTTTAAAAGGCCTGCCTTTGGCGGTGGGCGAGCCCGCCATTAATCCGGGTCCGCGCCAACAAATCATTCAGGCTTTGACCGAAGCGGCCCGTGAACTAAACGGCGAGGATGCGCCTGTCCCCGATGTGCGGGTGACGATTTCGATACCCGGCGGGCGGGATGTGGCCTTAAAAACCATGAACGGGCGGTTGGGCATCAAAGGCGGTTTGTCGGTTTTGGGTACCACGGGCGTGGTCGTGCCGTATTCGTGTTCCAGCTGGATACATTCCATTCAACGCGGCATCGATGTGGCGCGCGCACAGAACTTTAATCATGTGCTGGCGTCCACCGGGCGCACGTCGGAACAAGCCGCCAATGGCGAGCTTAAACTGCCTGATGAAGCCCTCATCGATATGGGTGATTTTGCGGGTGGATTGTTAAAATATCTGCGCCAAAAACCCGTGGCCCACATCACCATCGCCGGGGGCTTTGCCAAGCTGGCAAAATTATCCCAAGGTTCAATGGATTTGCATTCGTCCCGGTCTCAAGTCGATTTTGAAAATCTGGCGAACCTGTTGGCACGTTTGGGCGGCGACCGTGATGTGGTCAATCAGGTGCGCACCGCCAATTCGGCCATGCATGTTTTAGAACTGGCCGCAGACAGTGCTCCGGAACTCGCCCATCTGATCGCTCGCCAAGCCCGCGAAGTTGCGCTGGCGACCTTGGCCGGTGGCACCCATGTGACCGTCTGGGTCTATGATCGCAGCGGAAATTTGGTGGGCACCAGCACATGAAGATTTTGATTTTGGGCGGCACCGGGGAAGGCCGAGCCTTGGCCGAAAAATTAGTCGATGATCATGATATTGTAACATCCTTGGCCGGAGCCACCTCGTCCACCGCAAAAATTGTTGGCAACATGCGCATTGGCGGCTTTGGCGGGGAAGACGGTTTGGCCGCTTATTTGACCCAAAACAATATCGACCGGGTCATCGACGCCACCCACCCCTTTGCTGCAAAAATCACTGACCATGCGGTGAGCGCGTGCGTAAAAACCAATACGCCTTACCTGCGCCTTGATCGCCCGTCATGGACTTTACCCACGGATACGGACGTCATTTTTGTTCTGGATTCAGTCGAGGCCGCACGTTTGGTGGCCCGCACGTCTAGCTCAGCCTTTTTAACCATCGGTCAAAAAGGGCTGAATGATTTTACGGGCTTGGATACCGTCAAATTATTGGTCCGCGCGATTGAAAATTTTGATGAAAATCTTAAGCTTGAAAATGCAACGTTTGTCAGCGCCCGTCCGCCGTTTGCCTTAGCCGACGAAATCACGTTGATGCAAAACCACCAAATTGATACCTTGGTCAGCAAAGCCAGCGGCGGAAACGCCACCCGCGCAAAACTAGACGCCGCAGCAAAAATAGGGGCGCGCATCATTTTAATCCGCCGTCCCCCGCCGCCAGACAGCGACCGGGTCTTTAATGTTGAAGATGCTATAAATTGGCTTTTGAATAAATGATCTAAAAATACGCAAGTTACGAAAGAGGACAGAAAATGGATATTTCAACGTTTGCAAGCCTTGCCCTAGCAACCTTGGTTTTTGTCTTATCACCCGGACCCGCAAATTTGGCCGTGCTGGTAACCAGCGCTCGTGATGGATTTCGATCAGGCTTTTTCTTGGCAATCGGTGAAGTGATTGGGGCGCTGTTTTATCTTGTGATTGCTCTGTTTTCTTTGTCCGCCCTTGCGCATGTTTTAGGGCCTGTGATGACCTATATAAAACTGGGTGGAGCCTTATATTTAATCTATCTTGGCTATAAACAATTCACCCATAAAACGGTGGTTATGAATAACCCTGATCACAAACGCACGCCTATAAAACAAATTATGGTCGGCTTTTTAATTAATGGGACCAATCCTAAATTGGTTGTCTTTTATCTGTCCTTTTTGCCACTGTTTGTCGAGCTGGAAAATCTTACGCCGCTCATCAGCACGCAAATTGTTTTAACCGTTGGTCTCACTTTATTAAGTGGGATCAGCCTTGTCTGTTTGATGGGCCAACAGCTGAAAAAATTGATGGTTCACACAAAAAATGCACAGCGCATCAACCGAATTTCTGGACTGGTCATGATGGGCGTGGGTGTTTCTATCGCTCGTTCTTAAGCCTTAGCATCGCGCAACACATGGGAATGCGAAGCATCATAAAGTTTTGAATCGGTGAAGTCGTTTGAGTCTAAGGCTCGTCCGACCAAGATCAACGCGGTGCGGGTAAATCCGGCTTCTTTGACCTTATCGCGAATGTCGGCCAGCGTGCCCAACACAAAAGCTTCATCGGGCCAACTGGCGCGATAGACCACGGCGACGGGGCAGTCTTGACCGTAATGCGGACTTAAATCACGCACCACTTTTTTTAAATTGTTCACCGACAAATGCACGGCCAAGGTTGCGCCTGTGCGGGCAAAATTTTCCAACGTTTCGCCTGCGGGCATGGCCGATGCTTTAACCGAAGTACGGGTCAACACGATAGACTGGCTGATGTCGGGCAGTGTTAATTCTCGTTTTAACAAAGCGGCGGCGGCGGCAAACGCAGGCACGCCCGGCGTCACATCATAATCAATGCCCAACTGATCCAAACGGCGCATTTGTTCGGCGATAGCGCCGTAAATGCAGGGGTCACCAGAATGCACGCGGGCCACGTCTAGGCCCTTGGCGTGGGCGGCTTCGAACTCGGCCATGATTTCGTCCAGATGCAGGGGGGCGGTATCAATGACGAGCGCATCATCACTGGCTTGGTCGACAATGCCCACAGGGACTAATGACCCGGCATATAAGATTACGGGACAGGTCTGTACGAATTTTAAGGCGCGTACGGTGATCAGGTCTGCGGCACCGGGGCCGGCGCCAATGAAGTGAACGGTCATGGTTTAGTTGCTTCCGCCAAAGATGGTTTTGAAAAGTGAATCGATAACATTGGGCTCTGATTTTTGAGCAGGAGGTTGGGCCTGTGGTTGAGGGCTAGGGGCCGCCAGCTGATCTGTAACATTTGGTATTTTTTTGCCGTTCACAACCACGTCATAAATAACATCCAACACAACGCCTGTGACCCGATCCAACAGCACCACGTCTTTGTCGACGATGGTGACTTCTTGTTCGGGTGGACGGGTGATCAATTTTGATTGCAAGTCCGCTGGCAAGTTCCGCTTGGCAAGACCGCGCGGCAAACGACCATTGCKGTCGAGTTGCTTTTGCAATCCGGGGGGCAGGCTTGCGCGTTTGGAAAGACCGTAAGGCATGTCTTTCGATTTGCCTTTGGATTTATGTTTGTTCTTTTTGTCTTTGTCTTTGTGTTTATTCTTTTTATCTTTTTTATGCTTTTTCTTTTTATCGCCGCGCTCATCATCATCGTCGTCGTCGTTGTTATAATCACGCTCTTCATCACGATTATCATAACGAACCTGTTCGCGTTCGGCCCAATCGGGCATGCGATTTTGCTGGTTCGTTTGGTTTGGGGTTTGACGGTTAGGATCAACACCAAAATAATCTTTGATCACCCGTTTTTCGATCTCGCTGAAAATCATATCAGCTGTGGACTGAGCCTGTACGGGCAACGCCCAAAGAAAGGCTATGGCGACGAGTGCGGGTTTAAGAATTTTCATTTTTCTGATCCATTTTTTTGCCATATCCTCGGGGCGTGTAGACCCAAGTGTTCTGGCCGCGTTCAATCTTGCGTGTATCTTCGCCGCCAACCATGACCAATGTCAACATATCCGCCATGTCGGGGGTTAATTCTTCGAGCGTGATGACGCGAATATTTTCATCCGCACGCCCCAATTGCCGAGCCAAAATCACCGGGGTTTTTGGATCGCGATGTTGCAATAAAATATCACGAGCCTCAGCCAGTTGGGTGCGGCGACGTTTGGAAACCGGGTTATAAAACGACACCACAAAGCCTCCTTCGGCGGCTGCCTTTAGGCGGCGTTGAATGACTTCCCACGGCGTCAATAAATCGGACAGCGAAATCAAACAGAAGTCATGACCAACAGGAGCCCCGATGCGGGCAGCAGCAGCCTGAAACGCACTGATGCCCGGTTCGACCTGAATGTACAGGCGGTTCCATTCGGCGCGATCTTCACGTTGCAACAATTCAAAGGCCAGTGCGGCCATGGCGTAAATTCCAACGTCACCGGAACTGATCAACGCCACGTCTTTTCCTTCGGCTGCCAAGTCCATGGCATGACGAACACGCTCTTCTTCTTGCGCCAAGTTAGACGTGTGATGTTTTTTGCCTTTGATTAAATCAGGCACCAAATCTAAATAAAATCCATAACCCACGACGTCCGTCACGGCACTTAAAATACGCGTGACTTCGGGGGTCCGCCAGCTGTCGGTGCCGGGACCAATGCCCAAAATATAAAGACGCCCACGGCCTTTTCCAACGGTCTCTGGAATAATGTCGGTGGGGCTGAGGCCGATGGCACAAGTCGCCCGTTTGGATTTTTGTTTTTCCACGATCAAGCTGCCGTCTTTGCCAACGGTGGCCAAGGCCGCGCCTTCGCTAACACCCGGACAGCCGACTTCGGCTTTGACAATATCGGACGGATTTTTAAGCCGCCCAGATTCCGCATCCAACTGTTCGGCGGTGAAAAAACGTGTAGGTACACCTAATTTTTCGGCCAATTCAAGCACGGCGGGTTCGTCTGATTTTACGTCGATGGACGTTACGCACGCGATGGAGTCTGCGGATAATCCAGCCGCATCCAAGGTCTTGGTGACCAAGTCTTCTAATTCAGCCGGATCGCAATCGCGTTCGCAACCGACGCCTAAGCTTAACGTTGGGGGATGCAAAATCAAACCATCATCATTGGTTTGTTTATGGGTGACCAAAACATCATCGCCCTTTGAAAATCCACTAAGCCAATCGGTCGTGCCACTGTCTACAGAAAGTCCCGCGCTTTCGCCCGACAACATTTTCGCGACAATGGATTTTGCGGCACTTGGGTTTTGCACCGACCAACCGATTGGTGGTTCGTCCAAGGCTAATCCAAGTGCTGAATCTCCTGCGGTGGTGATGGCGGCGAAGCCTTTGGTTAGTTTTGAAATTGCGGTCGCCAAACGATTGGCCCCACCATGTCCACCTAACAAAGGCACGGCGAATGAACCGTCCGGGGCGATAGCAACAACGGCGGGCTCGCCGGTTTTATCGGCCAACACAGGGGCCAAGGCGCGCACCACAATGCCGCTGGCAGCAAAAGCGGCAATCGAAGTGCCTTTGGAAAAGAGGTCCTGTAAAGTTTGGGTAACGTTTGAGAAAACTTTATCGACATCATTTTTATCAAGACGATCAGAAAAGCCCCACAGAACCGCATTTGGCAAGGTACTTTTTAACAGCTTTGCAGCGTCCAGCGCGGCTGGGTTCAAACAGACAATTGCAACATCTTGTGGCAAAGTATCGGGCACATCATCCCGAATGGCCGGAACCAAAATTTGCGCAAAATAAGCGGCGTCTCCGTCATAGTCTTTTAAGGCCACAACGCGTTCTTCGTTCCATGTGGCTTTTTCGACCAAGATCGCATCGTCCAAGCGGCCCAAACGATTTAAGATCGCCTTCACCCGTTTTAAATGACGGCCAAGTTTGATGATGGCAAAGGTGCAATGRGGGTCYGAWARRCGSGCSGCYAARGCYCCRTCATTTAASGTCGCGGGCARSGCCATRACGGTTTCATCSCCACGSGCAAWRCAMAGSTTYGCCRCCGCCGCACTGGCGTTGATGGACGAGACACCGGGAATAATTTGAACGTCATAATCGTCGCCCAAACGATCCAAGACATATTGAAAAGAGCCATAAAAAAGAGCGTCGCCTTCACAGATAAAGGTCACGTCATGGCCCGCATCTAAATGCATGCGCAATAACGGGACCGCTTTGTCATAGGCGGCTTGGCGTTCATCAGCGTCGGCGTCCATGGGAATGGAAATGGCGACTTCGACAACGTTGTCGGCCAGCCAATCTTGGGCGATATCCAAAGCAATCGAAGGCCGCCCGGTGGCGTGAATGTGGGCAATTACGCGGGCCGAGGCAATGGCATCCATGCTGTTGATGGTCAACAGATCCGGGTCGCCGGGTCCAACGCTAACGCCAATAAGTTTTCCGGTCATTTTTTCTTTTCCATGAGAATTTGAGTGATGGGGAGCTTGTTTAGGGTGGTCATCGTAAACAGCTCGCCGCCGTATTTTGAATGTAYAATTTTAAGAAGATCACGGGTTTTGTCCGATACCGCATTGGCGACAAAACGCCCRCCGGGCTTAAGCCGAGTAAAAGCAGCGTCGACCAAATCCAGGGTCAATCCGCCGCCGATAAAAATCGCATCGGGGGAGTCTGAAAGCGTATCAAGAGCTGCTAAATTTTCAGAAATTTGAACATCAAGCTGAGGAACACCCAAGCTGCAAGCATTCCGAATAATCCGCTCCGCGCGGCCGCGGTCCTTTTCGATGGTGATGGCTCGGCACGACGGATGGCAACGCATCCATTCGATGGAAATTGACCCGGCTCCGCCGCCAAAATCCCAAAGCACTTCGCTGGGTTTTGGGGCCAACGAAGACAGAGTTACGGCCCGTGTCGCCCGTTTGGTGAGTTGTCCATCATGTTCAAAAGCATCGTCGGGCAGGCCGGCTAAGCGGGAATAAGTTTGTGCTTCGTCGCCAACCAATTCAATGGCTAAAGTGCAAAGATCAGCCGTGCGAGAATGGGACCAATTTGAGGCTACACCGCTCAGGCACTTTTCTTTTGGTCCACCCAAATGTTCCAAAACAGAGATACAACTGGCGCCAAACCCTTTGGCGGTGAGAAGCGCAGCGGCGAGTGCTGGCGTGTTGCCGTCTTGGCACAACACCACCAAACGAACGCCAGAGCATAAATATAAATTGAGGTTGTCCAGCGCGCGTCCGTGCACGGTGACCACTTGGATATCCGGTTGTGACCAGCCCATGGCGGCACAGGTCAGGCTGACCGATCCCGGCACGGGAAGCACCTGAACTTGATCGTTGCCAAAGCGTTCGATGACATTTTTAGCCACCCCAAAATACAACGGATCGCCAGAGGCCAAGACCACAATGTTTTGGTCAAGTTTTGCCGCGAGACTGTCCAGCGTGGCGTCAATGCCTGTGGACCAATCTAAACGTTCGCCGGAAAAATCGGGGGCAAAATTTAAATGACGTTGTCCGCCCACCAAAATGTCGGCGGCGGCAATTTTGGCTTTTGCGTTTTCGCTTAAACCCGCCAATCCGTCTTCGCCAATGCCGATGACAAAAATCATGGATTGCCTCCAAGGGCGATGGCGTTGAGTGCGGCGGCGGCCACCGGGCTTCCGCCCAAACGTCCGGCCAGCGTAATGAATGGAACATCGCCCGCGTATTGAGCCAAGGCATCCTTTGATTCAGCAGCCCCCACAAAACCCACGGGAAAGCCTAAAATTGCGGCCGGCTTTGGCCCACCATCAAGGATGATTTCCAACAGGCGAAATAACGCGGTTGGGGCATTGCCTATCACCACAACGGCTCCGTCCAAGCGGTCGCCCCACTGTTCAACGCCGATGGCAGATCTGGTTTCGCCGCGCGTCTTGGCTTGGGTGCGAACACCTTCATCAGACAGACAGCAAATGACTTTGTTTTCGGCGGGTAAAAAGTTTCGGGTGATGCCGCGCGAGACCATTTCGACATCCACCAAAATGGGCGCGCCCTTTAACAAAGCTTCGCGTACGGCTTCGGGGGCCCCTTCRGAAAAACGCAAATGATCGGCGGCTTCTAAACTGGCAACCGCATGCACAACCCGTTCGGCAACCGCACTCATCAGGCCGGGCAGGTGGTTTAATTTGGCTTCGCTGCGGATGCGTTTAAACGATAATCGAGTGATGGCATCGGGGGCGCGGACATAATCAAAATCGAAAGACGACATCGGTTATTTTCCCTCGTCTCCGTGATGATGATGCTCTACTGCGCCGGAATATGGCGTTCCGTTAATCGAAACTCGCAATTTGCCAGCCGCTTCGTGTTCGTGTAACGCTTCAAACAAGGAGCGTCCAGCAGCGTCAAAACGTGCCGTCTTTCCACCGTTTGTACCTGCCGAAGTTAATTCAAAGGTTTTCGCCTGGCCATCAACTGTAAGATTCATCACGATCGACGATTGGTTGATCGC
>NVTL01000037.1 GCA_002401565.1 Rhodospirillaceae bacterium | reverse complement strand
GGAAATCTCGGAAACTGAAAATACAGGGGCATTAAGACCCGATTCAGGCAAATTGTTGTCAGTTAAGTGTTCACTCATGGGACACATTATGTATGATGCACATGTGCCTCGTAAACAGGGCAAACGTACTATTTTAAGAAAACAGGTTTTTTAAGGAGGCTTCGGCCCATGAAGGTTTTGGTTGTTGGTTCTGGTGGTCGTGAACATGCGCTGTGTTGGGCAATTGCAAAATCACCCAAATGCAAGAAGCTCTATGCCGCCCCCGGCAATGCGGGCATTGCCGGTATTGCCGAATGCGTCAAAGTTGATGCCGACGATGTTGACGGTCTGGTGGACTTTGCCAAATCTGAAAAAATTGATTTTGTCGTGGTTGGCCCCGAAGTTGCCTTGGTTTTAGGCCTTGTCGATAAATTAGAAGAAGCCGGCATCAAGGCCTTTGGCCCCAACAAAGCCGCCGCTCAACTAGAAGGCTCAAAAGCTTTCATGAAAGATCTGATGGGAAAATACGGAATTCCCACCGCGGCTTATGAAACCTTTGACGAACCCGACGCTGCCAAATCTTACATCATGCGCCAAGAATCTCGCCTGGTTGTTAAGGCCGATGGCCTGGCTGCGGGTAAAGGCGTGATTTTATGCCACAACAAAAACGAAGCTTACGCCGCCATCGATCACATGATGATCGAACGGGCCTTTGGCGAAGCAGGCGATGAAATCTTAATCGAAGAATTCATGCCCGGTGAAGAAGTCAGCTTTTTTGCGCTGGTCGATGGCGCCACGGCTGTTCCCTTGGCCGCTGCCCAAGACCACAAAGCCGTGCACGATGGTGGAACCGGACCTAATACGGGCGGTATGGGGGCTTATTCTCCGACTCCTGTGGTCACCAAAAAACTGCAAAAACAAATCATGGACGACATCGTCACCCCCACCATCAAAGCTATGGTGGCCGAAGGATGCCCATACAAAGGCGTGTTGTTTTGTGGCCTGATGATCACCGACGAAGGTCCTAAGGTTCTGGAATACAATGTTCGTTTTGGTRATCCGGAATGCCAAGTTTTGATGGCCCGGATGAAATCWGATACTTTGGAAGCYYTGYTGGCGTGYRCCAATGGAAAGCTCGACAMRYTAGARATCGATTGGCACAGYGATACSGCWTTGTTGGTGGTTATGGCMGCCAACGGTTAYCCYAAYCATTACGAAAARGGCTCSRTCATCAAAGGCYTRGACGTTGCCGSCGCYATYGAAGGCATCAACGTYTTTCACGCCGGCACCAAAACCAAGGGCAAAAAGGTTGTTGCCGATGGTGGACGTGTTTTGGGCATCACTGCCTTGGGCAAGACCGTAAAGTCTGCGCACAAAACCGCTTATAAAGGCGTCGAAGCGATTGATTGGGCCGAAGGATTTTGTCGCAGTGACATCGGCTGGCGCGCCATTAAATAAATAAAATAAAATAAAAAAAGGGTAAACCTGATGGATACGGCAACAAAAACAGAACTCGAAGCCGCCGCATGGCGCAGCTTCACCGCTCACCTGCAAGACCGCAAAGACGTGCAAAACATCGACCTGATGAACCTGTCCGGATTTTGCCGCAACTGCTTGTACAAATGGCTGTTGGCGGCCGCCGAAGAAAAAGGCGTCGAACTGTCAAAGGACGACGCCATCTTTCAAGTCTATGGCATGACCTACGCCGACTGGAAAGCCAATCACCAAGGCAAGGCGTCCGAAGAACAATTGCAATTGTTCGAAGAAACCCGGCCTTTGCATTCAAAAATCAGCGGTCACTAAGGCTAAGTCTTAACTTCCCAGCGCCCATCGGAACGACGGCAAGCCTTGCCGACGGCGGTTTCTGATTGCCCGTCAATGGTCACTTCGTGTTCAAATTCTCGGCACACTTGTCCTCTTTTATCTTCATAAGCGGGTTTAGGCGTAACGCTGCCGCTGTGTCCTGTATCTGGATTTCTCCACCGTTTGCGTTGATGAGACGGACCCGTTTCCAAGGCGGCCTGTTGTGATTTGTTGGCCATCATCAAATCGACCTCATCAAGGTTTTTACCGATGGATTTACCGATAAAAGCCCCGCCGAGCGTGCCAACGGCGACCGCAACCAATTTGCCTGTGCCACCGCCAAATTGCGAGCCAGCCAAGGCCCCAAGCCCGGCCCCGCCAAGGGTGCCGATCAATTCTTTATCGCCGGTACTTTGACAGGCTGACAGAAATAGGGCTCCGGTCAAAACGACAACCAATTTACGTGAGTTTTTCATGATCTTCTCTTTCAATCAGCATCTTTTTGATGCTTTTTTTAAGGGGGAGGAGGACCGTTAGCCCACCCATATGTGTTTAGCGACGACCGCCGCCGCCGCCATTTCCGCCACCGTTGCCGCCGGATCGTGTGCGGCTGCGATCACGGTCACGTTCTTGTTCGCCGTCGGCGTCGGGTGTTTGCAGGCGGCGTTGATCGCGGGTTTGCGTTTGCGTGGCCTGAGCCACCCGGTAAGCCCCGGTTGCCTCCATTTTGCCCACACCAACGGCGGCAAAAACTTGATTGGCGCCTAAAAACAGAGCGAGACTTGTCAGTACTATCTTTTTCATCATCTTGATCCTTTTCCGTAAATTACATTAAAAAGCGTAAACTATGGCGGCCTTGGCAAACATTTGATCTGGCGATCCTTCAGTTTTCACCAACGGACTGTCCGCCGCATCATTCAACAATTGCGTATAACCAAGGGTGCTGTTCAGTGTCCAGTTTTCCGATATTTTCCAACCTGCTTTTAGCCCCAAGCCTGCGGATTTCAGGCCACTGGTGGCCGCAAATTCAGCATTGCCAGAATTTTGAGCCTGAGCCGCCGTGACGCCAAAATAGCGTTGCATATGATCGCTATCGGCCCAGCTGAACGCGGCAAACGGCGTGATAAAAACTTTGCGAGCAAGGGGCTGAAGATAGCCAATTTCGCCATCAAGCGTGGCCCCATTGCTGTCGTTTGAATGGTCTTTGGAAAAGCCCAGATTAATTCTCACGCCCGGCCCTTTGGCTTTAAAATGAAAGCCAACCTTGGCCAGCATGTGACCATCAATATTACCCATGCCGTTCAAGGCCACATTATCGTCCTGGTCTCGGCCTTTGTTATAAGCGGCACCAATGTTCAGCTTATACAGACCTTCGGGGCGATACATGCGGACCACGCCGATGTCCAACACGCCCGGAAATTTCAACGTGACATCATGAAGACCCAACTGAATATTTTTACCATCCGTGGGCTTTTGCGTGCCCACATCCCACGTCACAGAAGCAATGGGCATCGTGCGAATTTTATAATCATCAGACCCAACATAATCAGGTTTAGCCACAACACCCGCGCCCAATTTCACCGAAAACGGACTGAGTTCACCCGCAGTGGCCAAATTCATCTGTCCCATGACCAAAATAGAAAGGCAAATGCCCGCAGTGGAGCGGAGCAGGAAAAGGCCGTTAAGCACAAAGCCGCTCTGGGCTTTGTGCTTTGGGGGGAGGTCCTTATCGATTGTTCGCATATTCTCACTCATCACTAACTTACTCATATTAAGCTTTTCTAATTAACCTTCTTTGTAAGTAAGTACTCACTTACATAAGCGGCGTCAAGAGGGAAATTGCCCAATCATAAATAAAATGGGAATTGATTTAGCGGCTTTAATAAAGGAAACCCGACCTTTGCATTCAAAAATCAGCCGGCATTAATTAAGCCATAAAATAATTATGACTATTGCAGCAGCAAGAAAGACTCTTTAAAATTGTATTATTGATCGATTCTCAATTTTAAAGGAATAAATAAATGGCCTGTTATATCGTAAACAAAAACGCTCAATCCAATGGCGATCATGAAGTTCATAAGGAAGGATGCTCCTATATGCCTGACATTGACAATCAACTTCCACTGGGTGAACACGCCAGTTGCAACCCCGCTGTAACAAAGGCCAAAAAAACATATGCCACAGCGGATGGCTGTGCCTATTGCTGTTCTGCCTGCCACAACAGCTAACGCTTCCCCCTAAAAAAATCCTTCAAAACCTTGGCCGCAGCCGTTTCCCCCATGCCGCCGTAAACTTCCGGGGCGTGGTGACAGGTGGGTTGGCTGTAGGTCTTTGGGCCGTGTTCGACGCCGCCCATTTTGGGGTCATAGGCTCCGAAATACAGGCGGCGGATGCGGGCAAACGATATGGCGGTGGCGCACATACCGCACGGTTCCAAGGTTACATATAGATCACAATCGGGCAGACGTGTTGAGGCTCGCTTGGCACAGGCTTGCTGGATCGCCAACAGTTCTGCATGAGCGGTTGGGTCGTTTAATTCTTCGGTCAAGTTTCCGGTCTGGGCCAAAATTTCGCCGGTCGCACTGTCCACAATCACGCAGCCCACGGGGACTTCACCCCGGTCGGCTGCCGCTTTTGCTTGTTCCAACGCGATATCCATATAATTTATCATGGTCTTACAGTGCTGTGCTAGAGCTTGCGCGTCAAGATGCGAAGCTGGTAAACTGTCCCCATGACCATAGATCTCATCACGCCGATTATCGGCATTGTCTTGGATTTTGAAAACGGCGGGGAAGGTGAATATTCTAAATTCCCCTGGTATGCCGTCCGACACAATTATGYTTCCGCCGTTGCCAATGCTGGTGGATTACCGTTGCTTTTGCCCTTTGAAATGGACCTTTTGCACATTTATCAAGACGACATCGACGGACTTTTGATCCCCGGTGGCAATTTTGATGTGCATCCGTCCCTGTATGGAGAAAGCGGCATGCATGCCACCGTCACCACCAAGGACAACCGCACCCRATTTGAAATGGCGATTTTGCAACATGCCTTAAAATCCGACATGCCCGTTTTGGGCATTTGCGGCGGCCAGCAATTGCTGCATGTGGCGTTGGGCGGAAAATTGGTGCAACACGTTCCAGACACCTATCCGGATTCAAATATTGCCCATGAACAACCCAATCCCCGTGATGAAGTCGGGCATTCAGTCCACATCATTGAAAATACTTTGTTGCACGATGTGGTGGGCAACGCCAACATCGAAGTCAACAGCGCCCATCATCAGGCTGTTGTTGGCGAGCCGCATGGTGTAAAGATCAACGCAATTGCCCCCGACGGCGTGGTCGAAGGCATCGAAGCCACCAATATGTCTTTTTGTTTGGGCGTACAGTGGCACCCTGAATTTGAAATCACCGAGGCTGATACCCGCATTTTTGCAGGGTTCGTTCAGGCCGCTCGGGACTATACTTTAAAGCGTGAAATGACCGATGACTGAAAACTCTTCTTCTGACGATATACCAAAAGGCGATCGTGTCGCCAAATTAATGGCCCGTGCGGGTCTGTGTTCCAGACGGGACGCGGAACGTTGGATCGCCGAACACCGGGTCGAAGTCGATGGTGTTATCATCGATACCCCCGCGACCTTGGTTGATGATCCCAGCCGCATCCGCGTTGATGGCAAAACCCTGCCCGGTGCGGTGGAACCCAAATTATGGCTGTACCACAAACCCGCCGGATTGGTGACCACCCACAAGGACGAAGACGACCGCCCCACCGTATTTGAAAACCTGCCCGAAGTTTTGGGCCGCGTGATTTCCATCGGGCGCTTGGACATGAATTCCGAAGGCTTGCTCTTGCTGACCAACGATGGCGGCTTGGCCCGTGAACTGGAACTGCCGCAAAACGGTTGGCGCAGAACTTACCGGGTGCGGGTGTTTGGTTTTGTGAACCAAGAAAAGCTGGACACCATCAAAGACGGCTGCACCGTCGAAGGTATTCATTATGGCCCGGTTGAGGCAAAAATCGAAAAGAAAACCGGCCGCAATGCGTGGTTGATCATTTCTTTGACCGAAGGCAAAAACCGCGAAATTCGCCAAGTCATGCGGTATCTGGAACTGCACGTGAACCGTCTGATCCGCCAATCCTTTGGACCGTTCCGTTTGGGGGATTTACAACGCCAAGAGGTTATGGAAATTCCACGCAGCCAATTGATTGAACAACTGGGCGGTAAATACGCCCGCGCCGCCGAAGACAAAGGCACCCCGGTCAACAAAAACCAAAAGGGTTGGGCCAAACCAAAAGAAAAGCCCAATGCTCGACCCAACAAAAACAAAAAATCCAAAAGACCCAAGCCTGCGCCCAAGCCCAGAAAGCGGCGTTGATGCGGATTGGGGCGGGCAAACATAAAGGGCGACCTTTATCGGCTCCCAAAGGCCAAGACACGCGGCCAACATCGGACCGCGCGCGTGAAGCGATTTTTAACGTTTTGGAACACGGCGTGCCCGGACCGGGGATGCGAGGCGCTCGTGTGATCGACGTCTTTGCCGGAACCGGAGCCTTAGGACTGGAAGCGTTATCCAGAGGCGCCGAACACTGTACGTTCGTCGAAAACAATTCCACCGCCAGACGCACCTTGGACGAAAACATTCAGGCCCTTCACGAAGGGTCCTCCACGGCCATCCTCAAAGTCAAAGCCGAAGCGATTAACGACACAGCCAAGCCGTGCGATTACGCTTTTTTAGACGCGCCGTATAACAAAGATTTAAGCACCCCCGCCCTGCAAGCTTTAGCAGACGGTGGCTGGTTAAAAGACGATTGTGTGGTGATGGTCGAGGTTGCCAAGACCGAAGCCCTGCCCCTGCCCGCTGGATTTTCGGTGCACAAAGAAAAAGATTATGGTGCGGCGCGCGCGGTGTTTTTAATCTTTAACGCTTAACAGCCTAACGCCGGCCAAACAGCTTTTCGATGTCGGCGAGTTTTAATTCAACATAGGTTGGTCGACCGTGATTGCATTGTCCGGAATGGGGGGTGGATTCCATTTCGCGCAGCAAGGCGTTCATTTCTGCCCCCTGCAAACGCCGCCCGGCACGCACACTACCGTGGCACGCCATGGTTCCGGCCACGTCGGCTAATCTTTCTTCCAACGCAATGGTCTCGCCCCATTCGGCCAAATCGTCGGCCAAGTCCCTGACCAGTTTATGCACATCGACGTTGCCCAACATGGCGGGGGTTTCGCGCACCACGATGGCGCCTTCGCCAAAGGGCTCTAAAACCAAACCGAGGGCTTTAAACTCATCAATGCGCGCGGCAATACGCGCGGCTCCCCCTTCGTCTAATTCGACCACTTCCGGCAACAACAGGCCTTGGCGTTTGATGGTGCCTTCGCTCATTTCGGCTTTCATGCGTTCGTACACCAGCCGTTCGTGGGCCGCGTGTTGATCAACGATAACGATGCCATCCGCCGTTTGAGCAACGATGTAGGTTTCGTGCAGTTGAGCACGCGCCACACCCAACGGAAAATCTTCGACGGGGCTGTCGTCGATGGCTTCGTGGCGGGCGGTTGGTGTTATATCCAAGCCCCCCAGTGGGGCCTGAAACGCCGCAGAACGATCGGCTAATCCCCGCGCAGCGCCTGCACCCTGTTCATAGGGACGCGATTGAATTTGGTGGGCAAAGTTTGCGTTAAACGGCTGAGCCGCACCAAGTGCTGCGTCCGCCACGGTGGTCGAAGCCCGATGCCCCGCATCCGCCAAAGCATGGCGCAGGGCTCCGACGATCAGACCTCGCACCAATGCCGGGTCTTGAAAACGCACTTCGGTTTTCGCCGGATGCACGTTGACGTCCACGATTTCGGGCGGCAGGTCCAAATACAACGCCACATACGGATAACGGTCATGGGCAAGGAAATCTCGATAAGCACCGCGCAGGGCTCCGTAAAATAATTTATCACGCACCGGGCGGCCGTTCACGAACATGTATTGCTGATTGGCATTGCCGCGGTTCAAGGTCGGCAGGCCGATGTATCCGGTTAGGCGAATGCCTTCGCGTTCGGCTTCGACCGGAATGGAATTGTCAAAAAAGGCCCGTCCCATCACTGCGCCCAAACGATCCAGACGTTGTGTGAACAAATCACCCTGAGCCGGAGCCAAGCGAATGACCGTGCGTTTTTCGTCCGACAAAACAAAACCAACACCGGGGTATGCCATCGCCAAACGATTGACCATTTCCACCGCGTGGGTCAATTCGGTGCGCGGGGTTTTTAAAAATTTCAAACGCGCCGGGGTGGCAAAAAAAAGATCCCGGACTTCGATACGGGTCCCTTGTGGGTGAGCGGCGGGTTCCGGCTCAAATACTTTTCCGCCCTCAATACGCAGCACCCAGGCACTGTCTGATCCTTCGGCCCGCGACGTGATAGATACCCGCGCCACGGCACCAATGGACGGCAAAGCTTCGCCGCGAAAACCCAAAGATTTAATATGCACCAAATCATCATCGGGTAACTTTGATGTGGCGTGGCGTTCAATCGCCAACGTTAATTCATCGGGCGTCATGCCGCAGCCATCGTCGGTCACGGCAATTAAAGTGCGTCCGCCTTCGCGCAATTGAATGTCGATGTTTTTAGCCCCGGCGTCCAAGGCATTTTCCACCAGTTCTTTTAAGGCAGACGCCGGACGTTCGACCACTTCACCAGCGGCGATTTGGTTGACTAGGGTTTCGGGAAGGCGGCGAAGTTTCATTAAAATCTCAGCCCATATCCGATAGAAATTGACGGGTCAGAATTTTGCCTTCTTCGACGGCCGGCTGGTCAAACGCATTAACCCCCAACAACCCGGCGGCAATGATGGTTTCCAACATGAAATGCATCAACAAGGCCCCCATGACGTCTTCGTCCAAACGGTCTAGTTCGAACAGGCGCAGGGGACAGCCGTTGTTCACCAAAGTTTCGGCGGTGGCCCGTTGTTCTGATTCTAAAAGATCGCCCATGCGGCGGCCTTGCAGGTAAGCAAGCTCAGCTTCCTTGACCAGTGCATTGGAAATCAAACGGCCTTGGCCTTGAACATCCAAAGTCATCAGCGTGAATAATTTATCGCGCGGACCATCCAGATACAGCTGCATTTGGCTGTGTTGATCGCGGGTGCCCATGGCGCGAATTGGCGTTGAGCCTGAACCATTCTTGCCCAAACTTTCCGCCCACAATTGGCGAAACCATAATCCAAAATTTGAAAGTCTGTCGACGTACGGCATTAATACGGTGTTATAGATGCCCTTTTGTTCCAAAAACGCAATTTGCACGGCGGCCCCAATGGCGGGTTTGGATGCGGTGGGATCATCGCTGAACAAGGTCGCATCTAAAACCGTCTTGGCCCCGCGGCGCACCGCGCGGGCATCTAACCCGGCGATCATTGCCGGCAACAAGCCCACAACCGACAGCACCGAATACCGTCCACCAATAAGCGGCGGATGATCGATAACCGGAAGGCTTAAACGATTGGCCAGTGAACGCAGCGGATTAAGCCCTGGTTCTGTAATCACCAAGGCATGTTTCGAAGCACTATCGCGTCCACCCAAGGTCATCAGGCGGTCAAGACACGCAATAAATTGAGCCACCGTTTCGGCGGTGGAGCCTGATTTTGAAATCACGATGAACCCGGTGCGAATCAAATCAAGCTGTTCAAACAAAAGCTCAAAGGTATCGGGATCAACGTTATCGATGAAATGAATATCTGGGCCACCCTTGCGGGGTCCAAAGCCACTGTCGACCAGTGAATAAAGCGTTTGTCCACCCAGCGACGACCCACCCGTGCCCAACACAATGACATCATCAAAACTGTTGCGAAAACGCTTCGCAATTTTTTCAATGTCATCTAAATCGGCATAATCTTCTGGCAGTCGCAACAATGGCAATTCACCACTGTCATATTGGGCCTTTAATTTTTCAATCACCGGGCCCGTGCGATCTTGAAACGCGCGCAACTGCTGGTCCGTCAGACCGGCGTCTCCCACGTGCGAGCTCAGGCAGTTTTCGATGATTTGGCGATAATGCATTCTAAGAGGCGGCCCTTTAAATTTAAGCGAATCGTACAGCCATGGCGTACAATAGCCTAATTTCTAAGGGTTGGACACGACCCCTTGGGGTTTTCCCACAACCACAATGTCTAACTGGTCAGCGTGCAACAGCCTTTTGGCCACGCGCCGGACGTCTTTGAGGGTAATTTTACCGATATAACCGCTGCGGCGATCTAAATAATCCATGCTTAAATTATTCACCTGCATGGCCACCAAAACGCCCGCAATCGATGAGGTTGACGTGAATCTTAACGGAAACGATCCGGTCAGGTACGTTTTGGCATCGTCAATTTCTTGTTGGCTTACGTCACCGTTTTGCAGGCGTTTCCATTCGGCGCGCACGATGTCCAAGGTTTCAGATACCCGCGCATTTTCCGTGCCCGCGCTGCCCACCAACAGACTTGATGATTTTAAGGGGTAAAGGCTGGTGCCCACGCTGTACGCCAAGCCGCGCTTTTCGCGGATTTCTGCATACAGCCGAGACGTAAAGCTGCCGCCGCCCAAAATATGGTTCATGACCAAGGCAATGTAAAAATCTGGATCATCGCGTTTTAAGCCGCCATGGCCAAACATGATCGTGCTTTGCACCACATCTTTTTCAACAACAATCACGCGGCCTTTGGCGTTGGCTTCCACTTCGGTGATTTTAGCAGGGCTGGGATTTAAGGGCAGGCCCGCAAACGTCCGGTCTAACAGTTCGCCCAAACGTTTTGGCGTGATATCACCGACCACGCCAATTTTCAAATCACGCCGCGCGATGCGGGTTTTTACAAAATTTAACAAATCCGCCCGCTGGATGGCGTCTAAACTTTCGACCGTTCCCTTAGAACGGCGCGCATAAGCATGGTCGCCAAACAGGCTTTTAAACAATGCGGTGGACGCTACTGCATTTGGTTTTTCAAGATCACTTTTAAGACCGGACTGAATTTGGCTTTTTAGGCGCGCCACGGGCTCATCATCAAAACGCGGCTCTGTTAGGGCTAAACGCAGTAAATCAAAGGCTTCGTCTTCGTGCTTTTTTAAGGTTTTAAAGGTCCCTGAAAATCCGTCCCGTCCTGCCGAAAAATGCAATTGGATGGATTGGTCGGCGAGGCGGCTTTGAAAAGCCTGACTGTCCAGGCCCCCCGCACCTTCGTCCATGGTGGTGGCCGCCAAGTGCGCAAGCCCACCTTTACCAACGGGATCAAGTTCTGATCCACCTGCGAAGGAAAACTGCATGGATAACAGCGGATTTGCATGGTCTTGCACCAACCACGCCTCAACACCTTGGGGGCTGATCACCCGTTCGACCGTAACGGCATTTGCCGAAAAACTCGCCAGCACGACGATGATAAAACCAAGAGCTCTCATTGGGCGGCTCCTTTGGGCATAAGTTTTGTGGTGATTTGACGGGGTTCGCTAATCACCGCTTTTAAGGCGTCTAAAACATCTTGTTCGGTGACGGCTTGAAGCCGTTCTGGCCAGTCTTCGACATCGGCGATAGAATGTCCGGCGGCTAAATTTGCCCCCAAAGTCATGGCCCCGGCTTTCATTTCATCGCGCGCAAAAATGGCGCCCGACAGCATGCGGGTTTTTAAGCGATTGAGCTCTCCATCTTTAAAACCATCCGTTAACAGGCGTTGTTTTTCGGCCTCGACGGCGTTGGCCAAGGTGTCTAAATCAACCCCCGGACGCGGGCTGGCGTAAAACACAAAACGCCCTTCGCCGCGGGCACCTGAATCATAATAGGTGCCACTGTTGAGGGCCAGTTTTTGGTCGATCACCAACGCCCGATACAAACGCGCCGTGCTGCCGCCACCTAAAATTTCGCTGAGCACTTCTAAGGCGGTCACGCGCACAGGGTCACCATTGGTGAGCGAAGGTTGGATAATGCTTTGGGACCAAACGGACTGGCTAACGCGGGCGTCTTTTAACACCGTTTCCCCGCCCGTGATGGCCGCAGTGGAAGCAACCAGATTGCGGCGCGGTGTCGCGGGGGCCACATCAATGACCCCATAATATTTTTCGGCCAAGCGTTTCACTTCGCCCAATTGAACATCCCCGGCGACAATCAAAATAGCATTATCGGGAGCATAATTGGCTTTGTAAAAGGCCAAGGCATCTTCACGGGTCAGGCTTGCCAATTCATTGCGCCAACCGATAACCGGGCGACCATACGGATGATCTTTGGGATACAACGTTTGATTGGCCTGTTCACGAAGCCGGGCGCTGGGATTGTTTTCAATGCGTTGATTGCGTTCTTCCAACACCACATCGCGTTCGGTTTTAACATCCGCCGGGTCCAGCACCAAATTGGTCATGCGGTCGGATTCCAGTGCCATCACCATTTCCAAACGGTCGGCGGCAACGGTTTGGTGATAGCCCGTATAATCGTGCGAGGTGAAAGCATTTTCCTGACCGCCGTGTTGGGCCAATTTGCGCGAAAAAATACCATCCGGATTTTTAGTCGTGCCCTTAAACATCAAATGTTCAAGCAAGTGGGCGATGCCTGATTTTCCAACAGGTTCATCAGCCGAGCCCGCCCGGTACCACACCATATGTAAAACCACGGGGGCGCGATGATTGGGCAACACCACAACCTGCATCCCATTTTTTAGGGTATAGGTTTCTGGGTTAAAAACTTCGGCGTGGGAACGGTTTGGTAAAACCGCAAACAGGCTGATCGCAGCAAGGGTCAGGAGAGCTCTTTTCATGCAAAAGCTTTACAACCAAATTGGGGCATAAAAAGGGCCAGATGCAACTGACGCTGAAAAAACAGCCTTGGATCAGTTAAAAAAACCGTCAAGCATGCCTTCTAGTGGGGCTTTGCTTTTGGGTTCGATCATTTTGGTTTCGCCTTTGTTGATCGCTTGACCCAACGCTTGGGTTTCTTGGATGCGTTTGCTTTCTTCGTCCGCATTCACAACCGTACCAGCCTGAGGATCTTGCCAAAACATCATGCGATCCATAACCGAACGATCTTCTTCGGCGTACACCGTTGTTTCGCGGTTGATGGCTTGGCGAATATTTGGATCGGCCTTTTGCACACCCGCGCGGGTCAACAAGGCCGTCGTTCCCGGTGTTGCAGAACGCACGGGGACAACCGTTTGGCGGCTGTTTTCCAACAAAACGCGGCGCGCGGTTTGCTGCGAAGTGATGGCGTCGTTATTTTCTTCGTCGCCGGGTATGGGTCTTACCCCATAATCAGGCGGCATGACCAAAGGTGCTCTGGTGTAGACCGAAAACTCATCCGGCGTGGCTTTGGTGGTGGTCAAGGCTTGACGCATATCGCCACACGCCGACAAAGATACGGCACAGGCGACAACGATTAAGAGGGCTTTTTTATTCATCATGTATCCGTTTTAGGCTTTTCAGAGCTGTAAAACAAGGATTCTAGGATCAAAAATACGGCACCGACCGTAATTGCAGAATCCGCGACATTAAAAGCGGGCCAATGATAGCCCATTACATGTACGTCTAAAAAGTCCACAACGGCCCCAAAACGTACACGGTCTATGATATTTCCGACCGCCCCGCCAAGGATCAAACCAAGGCTTACCGCCGTCAGACGGTTTTCAGCACGACCTAGCCATACGGCCAAAACCACAGAGATTATAGCCGTTATTGCAACCAAAATCCATGGTCCCCATGCGCCAATGGCCCCAAACATGCCAAAACTGACGCCCGGATTCCACGCCATCACCAGATTAAAGAACGACCACACCTGAACCGCCTGTGGTCCAGAGCTGAACAAATCCAAGATTAAAAACTTAGATATTTGATCTGCCACGAACACAATAGCCGCCAAGGCCCAACCTAAACGTTTTAAGGATAAGGGCGCTGAGCTCATTTAAGCATCGCCTGCAGTCACCAGATCAACCGCATCCGCACACCGTCCGCAAACGGTTTCATGGGCTGGGTTTGAGCCAATATCATCACAGGTTTTCCAACACCGTTCGCATTTTTCACCTTCGGCTAAGTTCGATACCACACCAACGCCTTCGACGTCGGATAAGGTGAATGCACCGTCTGGGACTTCGCCTTCGATCAGGTTCACGCCAGAGGTAATGGCAATTTCCGCCAAATCAATGCCGGACAAGGCGGTTTTATAATCCGCCGTGAGGTATACTGTTGGGGCCGCTTGCAAACTGGAGCGAATGCGTTTTTCGGCGCGTTCAATTTCCAAGGCACCGGTGACCACCCGGCGCAAATCACGGACCTGTTTCCATTTTTCAGCCAAGGCATCGTCTTGCCATGCGGCGGGCACATCGGGGAACAGGCGCAGGTGCACGCTGGTATCGTCAGGATTACGGCTGAGCCAAGCTTCTTCGGCGGTAAAGCAAATGAACGGAGCCAGCCATGCGGTTAAGCAATTAAAGACTTCATCCAACACCGTGCGGGTGGCGCGGCGCTGAAGGGAATCCGCCCGGTCACAATACAAAGCGTCTTTGCGAATATCGAAATAATACGCGCTGAGTTCCACCGTGCAAAAATTATGCAGTTCGGTAAACAGAGGATGAAAATGAAAATCATTTGTGGCTTTGCGCACCTTGGCATCGATTTCCCACAACCGGTGTAAAACCCACCGTTCCAGTTGCGGCATTTCAGAATGATCCAAACGCTCGGAATCTTCAAAACCGTTCAAGTTACCCAGCATGAATCTCAACGTGTTGCGCAGGCGGCGATAGATATCTGAGTTCTGTTTTAAGATGTCATCGCCAAACGGCAGGTCATTGGTGTAATCGGAACCAACCACCCACAGGCGCAAAATATCGGCGCCGTATTTTTCTTCGACGTCTTTGGGCGTGATGGTATTGCCCACAGATTTCGACATTTTATCGCCACGGTTATCCAAAATAAAGCCGTGGGTTAACACCGCGTCATAGGGTGCTCGTCCACGGGTTCCGCAACTTTCCAACAAGGATGACTGGAACCAGCCCCGGTGTTGGTCGGAACCTTCCAAATACAAATCGGCTGGCCATTTTAAATCTTTGCGTTGTTCAAGCACGAAACTGTGGGTACAGCCGGAATCAAACCACACGTCTAAAATATCGGTGACTTGTTTGTAATCGTCAGCTTTGTAATCGTCACCCAAGAACGTTTGCGGATCACGCGTATACCAAGCATCTGCTCCGTCTTCTTCGAAAGCCTGAACGATACGGTCCATGACGGCTTCGTCGCGCAACGGTTCGCCTGTGACTTTGTGTTCAAACACCGCAATCGGCACACCCCACGCCCGTTGACGCGATACGCACCAATCGGGACGGTCCGATATCATTGCTTGCAGACGGTTTTTGCCCTGTGTCGGAATAAACCGGGTGTCTTCGATGGCGTCCAAAGCCGCCGCGCGCAGGCCTGTGTTTTCCATGGAAATAAACCATTGCGGCGTATTTCTGAAAATAATCGGAGCCTTGGACCGCCAAGAATGCGGATAGCTGTGTTCAATCCGGTCCGTGCCCAACAACGCACCCAATTCGATCAGCTTATCAGAGACCGCTTTGTTCGCCGGAAAGCGGGTTTTCTTTTTCTTGGCATCAAAGATCAACACCGGAAGACCTTCGAACATGGGAACTTCAGCCGTATAGGTTCCGTCGCCGTTTACCGTATTGGGAACAGCAATGCCATTTTTCATGCCCAATTCCCAGTCATCGGCGCCGTGGCCGGGGGCGATGTGGACGATGCCTGTGCCGGCCTCTAAGGTCACAAAGTCACCTTTTAGAGCGCGCACCTCAAAGTCATAACCGTGTCCATGAAATGGATGTTTGCAAACCAGGCCTTCAAGACCTTTGTGGCTGGCGATTTTTGTCCATTCGGTGATGTTGGTGTCGGCCGCAACGTTTTCGGCTAAGCCTTCGGCAACGATTAGTTTTTCACCGACCGTGGCCATGGCATTTTCGCCGACCGCTTTGACTTCATAAACGCCATAATCAAAATCACCATAGCCAACCGCACGGTTGCCGGGGATGGTCCACGGCGTTGTGGTCCAAATCACGACCGAAGCCTCAAGCATTTCAGGAATCGGCGCTTTATCGACCTTGAATTTCACATGGATGGTTTGCGAATTGTGGTCGTGGTATTCGACTTCGGCTTCGGCCAAGGCGGTTTTTTCGACCACCGACCACATCACGGGTTTGGCGCCTTTGTACAGAGCACCACTCATCAAAAATTTGCCGAGCTCGCGGACAATGGTGGCTTCCGCCGCATTGGTCAGGGTCGCGTAAGGGTTATCCCAATCGCCGACCAGACCTAAACGTTTGAATTCTTCGCGTTGGATATCAATCCATTTTTTGGCAAATTCACGGCATTCTTGACGAAATTCGATGACCGGGACTTCGTCTTTGTCTTTGCCTGCGGCGCGGTATTTTTCTTCGATTTTCCATTCAATCGGCAAGCCATGGCAATCCCAGCCCGGCACATAGTTGGCATCTTTGCCCATCATTTGCTGGCTGCGCACGATCACATCTTTGAGAATTTTGTTCAGCGCGTGGCCGATGTGCAGGTGCCCGTTGGCGTACGGAGGTCCGTCGTGCAAGACAAACTGCTCTCGGCCTTCGCCCGCCTTTCTGTGCAGGGCGTATATGTCTAGGTCTTTCCAACGCTCAAGAATTTGCGGTTCCCGCACGGGCAATCCGGCGCGCATGGGGAATTCAGTTTGGGGCAAAAAGACTGTGTTTTTATAATCTAGGCTCATAATTTCGACTTACCGCAGTTTCAAGGGGAAAGAGGAAGCCTTTTTAGCCTGCTTTTAACAAGATTTCTCTAGCTATTTCACAATCTTTGACGATTTGTGCTTTTAAGGCTTCTAAGCCATCAAACTTGCGTTCATCCCGAATGCGCTCAACCAGTTCGACGCGCAGGTGTTTGCCGTACAAATCCCCTTCAAAATCAAAGAGATGCGCTTCTAGCAACACATCGTCTTCGGCATAAAATGTAGGGCGACGACCAAAATTCGCGACACCATCAATCCATTTGGTATTTACGCCTTCGTCGACGCCTGCGCGGATGGCGTACACACCAAGTCCCGGTCGCAGGTAATCATTTAAGTGAATATTGGCGGTCGGAAAGCCCAATTGACGGCCCCGAGCATCGCCATGTTCGACCCGGCCTTCCAATTCAAAAGCATGGCCCAACAGATAAGACGCGGCCCGCACGTTGCCCATTCTTAAATATTCACGAACCCGTGTAGACGAAAAAACTTCGCCAATGGCGTCTTTTTGCTGCGATACGGCGGTAAAGGCAAAACCCTTTTCGCGTCCGAATTTTAACAAGGTTTCGCAATTGCCTTGGCGTTTTTGACCAAAATGAAAATCATAGCCCGCCACCACATGAATGGCACCAAGGCTTTTGACCAAAACCTCATCGACAAAATCTTCGGCGGGTAAATTCGCAAAATCTTTGTCAAAATGTTGAACCAACAATTCATCAACGCCCAGATTTTCAATCAAACGGGCTTTGGTGCGCATGGTCGACAACCGAAACGGTTCGCTGTTGGGGCGAAACAAAGCGGTGGGATGAGGTTCAAACGTCATGACAGCCCAGGGCTTGCCATATTTTTGGGCCAAAGACCCGGCTTCGTTAATCACCGCTTGGTGACCTTTGTGAATACCGTCAAAGTTGCCAATCGCGACAACGCAGCCGCGGGCATCTTCGGGTAAGTCGGTGTAATGTCTAAAAATACGCATGATATTAGAAAAATGCAGCCGCCTGCGGTCAAGGTCAAGCAAAATCACACTTCATCGTTTTAAATTCATCATCAGAGCAACGGGGCCTAAGCCCGCAAAGATATGCTTGAGGTAATGGCCGGAAACCAGCCCGCTGAAAATTCAAAAATCTGGTGATCATAGGTTTCTGAGACTTTGGCCAATCCATAAAAAACAAATACCCCCAAAAGAGCACGCCAGCCGATTTTGGCTGAAGGGTTAGAAAACAAAACCATCACCAGAGGAATCAACAGCATGGGCAAAAACTGCACCAAGGCATACGCCCGCAAATCGCCAGCCCCTTGCATTTCGCTGATCCGCCAATACACGACACTGACGAGCCCTAAACAGATCAAAGTCGGCAAGGCCACCCGTACACCGAATTTTTCGTTTATGCGTTCCGTAATCACCGCTGCAAATAGTCCCATAAAAGCAATCGTCATGGGCACCCGGTCCCAAAACAAGGTCAGGTTATCGGGCGCCAAATGATAATACGCCGATCCCGGCCCAACCAAAACGACCCCTAAGAAAAACACCATCAGGGGAAGATAAATAGCCGAGCCCTTAAGGGATCGAAATTTTAACAAACCCCACAATCCGCCAAAGACAAAAACCAGATTAGACGCAACGTCACCAAAGTTCGCAATGCCAAGCCAACCCCGTCCATCGGAAAAAAGATGGTAAGCGGTGGGTTGCGCGGTCGCCGGAACCAAGGCAAAAACCAGCCCGACAACCAAGCCACTCAGCCCAACCACAAGGCCCGTTTTTTGCCCATCCGTCATGCCGGATTGCTTTGGGTTTTGACCAAAGCCTCAACCCCCGGATAGTCGGTTTTTCCTGATCCCAACAGCGGAATTTCCGCAACGGTCAACACCGTTTTTGGCACCATGATTTCGGCGATGCCTTTTTCTTTGGCGACTTTTAAAAGGCTGGCGCGGGTGGCGCCTTCGACTTCGGTGGCCAACAGAACCTGTTCGCCTTTTTTCGGATCGGGCAGAGTGATGGCGGCGTGATTTTCGCCGGGCCATGCGGCATCGGCCAACGCTTCGACCTGACCCAACGACACCATTTCCCCAGCAATTTTGGCAAAGCGTTTGGCGCGGCCTTTTATGCTTACAAAGCCGTGCTCATCAAACGACACAATATCGCCCGTATCGTACCAGCCGTCTTTGGGCGGCACCAATTGGCCCGGATTGTCGGCTAAAAAATAACCCTTCATAATGTTCGGACCAGCCACCACCAAACGCCCGGCGTCTTCGATGCCTTCGACCGGATCAAGTCTGTGGCGAATGCCCGGCAGCAACCGTCCGACCGTACCGACCTTAAAATGCATGGGCGTATTGAACGACAAAACCGGGGCGGTTTCGGTGGCGCCATAGCCTTCTAAAATCCGCAAACCAAACTTATCGGCAAAGGCCTGACGGGTTTCAGCCTTAACTTTTTCGGCCCCCGCACACACGTAGCGTACTTTGAAAAAATCATAGGCATTGGCGGCGCGCGCATAGCCCGCCAAGAATGTATCGGTGCCAAACATCACCGTGGCTTGGGTATCATAAACCAGTTCCGGAACGATCCTGTAATGCAACGGGGACGGATACAAAAACGTCCGCACCCCCGCCAACATGGGCAACAACAACGCACTCGTTAATCCAAAAGAATGAAAAATCGGCAAGGCATTAAAGACAATATCGGTCGGATTAAAATCAATGCGCGCTGATAATTGATAGCGGTTCGCCAGCAAGTTATCGTGACTGAGCACCACACCTTTGGGCGTGCCTTCGGACCCCGACGTAAACAATACGGCAGCGGCATTATCAGGTTTTACGCCAAAACTATTGTGCCAACGGCGCGCCATAAATTTCGCAATAAACAGCGAACTGAGTTTGCCCATAAGCCCTAAGTTGGCTTTGACATCTTCAAGCCAAATGATTTTCACATGACTTTCCAAGGCCGCAATAGCGTCTTCTAATCCGCCGGCTTCGACAAAGACTTTGGACGTTAAAAGCACTTTGGACTCTGACGTCTTCACCGCCGAAATCATGTTGCCGGAACCCGCCGAAAAATTCAACATGGCGGGCACGCGCCCGGTGGCCTGCAGGGCAAAAAAGGTCACGGCGGCGCCAACCGAATTGGGCAACAATACGCCAACGCACTCTCCGACTTTGCTGAGCGGGGCTAACGCACGACCCAAGGCAATCGCGCCCAATATGGTCTTTGCATAACTCAACGGATCGCGTTTGATGTCTTCTAAAATCAGGGTTTGGCTGCCGTGAATATGTTGAGAATCCAATAACGCTTCGAACAGGGTTTGGCTTTGGCGACGGGATTCAAAAATCAAGTCGCTCATGATGTCGTAAAGTTCTAATCCGGCTTGCAGACGACGACGCCCGCCAACAAATTCTTCGTTCACGGTCAAACGCCGGGGCGGCAAAATCGTCAGTGTAATTTTCGGAAACAGGCGTCGGCGCACGGTGCCTTTCAGCCGGGAAAAATAGCTGAATTCCGCACCGTCGATGCGGATCGGCAAGATGTCTGCGTCGGTTTTATCGGCAATCATCGCCGGGCCTTCATAGACCTTCATCAGGCCACCCGTCACGGTGATGCGGCCTTCGGGAAAGATCACGCATTTGCGGCCTTCGTTCACCGCCTTAATCAAACCCTTGGTCGACATGGGCTTGGTCGGGTCCATGGGAAAAGCATCGACCAACGCCAAAAACGGCTTGGTCCACCATTTTTTGGCAATGTGGGTATTTACGGCAAACAGCGTTTTTTCAGGCAAAAAGGCTGCCAGCAAAGCCGCGTCCAAAAGCGAAACATGATTAACAACAATGACCGCTTTTTCACCGACCTTTTCCCAATGGTCTAATCCTTTGATTTCAGCCCGAAAAGCCAGTTTAAAGGTCCAGCGCAAAAACGCTTTAATCAATTCATCAGGCAACAGTTTACAGATGTAAAGGGCGACAAAAGCGTTCGCAATMGCAACCGTCAAAAACACATGGGGAATGCTGAGACCACTGCCCAACATCACGGCAATGACCACTGCACTCGCCACCATAAACAGAGCATTAAAAATGTTGTTGGCGGCAATGTCGCGGGCCCGATGCGCCGCGTCACCACGGGTTTGTAAAATCGCGTACAACGGCACGATGAACAATCCACCCGATATGGCCACCATCAATAAATCGGCCAAAATCCTCACGCCCATGGGGTCGCTTAAGAATGTTGCGATTTGGGTTCCAGAGGCGAACGTGACTTGCGTGCTGGCAAAATAAAGGTCGATCATAAACGCGGTCATGGCAAGGGCAGAAAACGGCACAAATTTCGCCGTGACTTCGCCTTTTAAAACCCTTGAACACAGCATTGATCCCAACCCAATGCCGATGGAAAATACCGCCAAAAACAGCGTTACGATATTTTCATCGCCACCCAAGACATCTTTGGCATAGGCCGGAAACTGGCTGAGGAACGTTGCGCCCACCAACCAAAACCAAGAAATGCCCAAAATGGATAAAAACACATCGCGGCGGCTGGACGCGTGGCGCAGCATGTTCACGGTTTCGCCAGCGATGTTTGGATTGATGCGAACAGGCTCGCCCACCGCCGGAGCGTCCGGAATAAATAAACTGGTGGCAAGGCCCAGCCCGGCGATCACCACCACCAAGGTTGAAACCAGCTGAATGCCGCCATCGGTCAAAATCAACAATCCCCCGGCAATGGTGCCGATCAAAATTGCCAAAAATGTGCCCGCGCCCATCATGGCGTTGGCCGAAATCAGTTCTTCTTGTTTCAGGTGCTGCGGTAAAATAGAAAATTTCACCGGGCCAAACAAAGCCGATTGTGTGCCCATCAAAAACAACACCGTCATCAACACATAGGGGTTATCGGTGGTGAACGCATAAGCCGCCCCGGTCATGATGACAATTTCAGCAACCTTCACCAATTTGGCAATTTTGGCTTTATCAAAACGGTCGGCCAATTGCCCGGCGGTGGCGCTGAACAGAAAGAACGGAGCAATAAAAATGCCTGCCGCCAAGGTCACCAAGATCGGCCCATCCAGCCCGGCCTTTTCCGCCAGCCCGAACGTGATCAACATGATCAACGCACTTTTGAAAAGATTATCGTTGGCCGCGCCCAAAAACTGGGTCAAAAAAAGCGGCAGAAACCGACGACTTTTAATCAAATGCAACATGTCTGCGTTCATAATTTCCCCGTTATAAATCTTTTAAAAAGTCACGTGCAAAGGCAATGACCTGTTTGTTGTTCATGACAAAAGCATGGGAGGCCTTGAAAGTCACATGTTTATAGGCTCCGTCCAATTCAGCCTCTGTGACCGTCACCAACCCGTCATTAGCTCCGGTTAAAAAAGGCAACCA
Organism: Rhodospirillaceae bacterium; assembly: GCA_002401565.1. Taxonomy (GTDB): domain Bacteria; phylum Pseudomonadota; class Alphaproteobacteria; order Rhodospirillales; family Magnetovibrionaceae; genus JANLGW01. The sequence goes on along the minus strand of NVTL01000037.1, from coordinate 8,746 downwards.
ATTGACAGTGCCGGCCACGGTCGAAAATTTCATCTTTAAGGGATACACATTCCCCAAATCCGAATTTGCCAATTGTTTCAAGGCGGGGCCAAAAATCGCGTCCATCATAAGTTTTCCCGTCAACATCCGGGCCACGGCGCTGCCCTGGTTGGGGGCCGTTAACAGCACCGCCCGATCCAAATTTGGATATTCGGCCAAAGACAAAGCTTGGCGCAAGACGATGCCGCCCAAAGAATGGGTAACAAAGCTGATGCGAGTGGCGTCGTTTAAGTCTTGTAAAAGACGATTAAGAGCGGCGGCGTGATGTTCGATGGGAAGCTTTGTGCTGGCGTAGTTAAAATCAATAACTTCGCGACCAWCGGCCCGAAAGGCCTTTGTCAAAGCCCGCATACTGTGGTGAGACCGCCCCAAACCGTGGGTCACAATCACTACAGAAGATTTTATCTTCGCGATTTGCCCGCTTTGAATGCGCGCCTCCATGGCTTTTAATTGGGAGGCTTCATCGCCAAAACTGCGCCGCACATCAAGTCTGTCCAACAAACGACAATGCCCGGATTTAACATGGACCTGTATCCGCCACCCGTCTTGGATGCGAATATCTGTCCAATACTGACGTCCCCCAAAGGTTGGGAACGGAATGTTAAATGCCAAAACTTCGGACCTTTTACCGTTTTGTTTTGGGGACTATACCAAAGCCTCTGGTTTTGCGCCAAATAATTGCATACTATGATCTAAGCCTTTTGTGCCAAAGCGCATTTTTGGACGGGGTTTAAGGTGGGGAATATCGCCAGCGCTATCGCGTTGCAAAGGGCGGCCCGACAGCAGGCTTTCGGCAAAGCTCATCCGGCGCTCATGAGCACCTTTGCTTCCAAATCCAACTGTTTTTGTCCTGAGGCTCATTTGATGGCGTCCTTGCGTAAAGCTTAAGCTGTTTGTCTCATTATCATGCCTTTTTACGGAACGTTCAGCCATGACGACCGTCACACCCTTATAAAAAATTCTTAACACCTGCTTTATTAATCACACCTATAATGCCATAGTGAGTTAATCGTTTATTGACAGTGAGTTATCGGCGAATGGCAGACAACCCAAAAGCATCTTGGCCCAAAACACCAGACGGCACGACCGATTGGGAAGTTGTCTTTGAAGACGGGACCATTGGCTTCATTGCTTTGACCTGTCGCGCACATTCGCCCGAAATGGTCGAAAAAACAGCCGTTGTCATCATTAAAAAGCTGTTTACCCGGCGAAATGACTTAGACCTCTGTCAGCAAAACATTCACCGCACGAACAAAATTGTCACCGATCACAAAGACGATTTGGCCCGCATTCACGAAGAAATTGCGGTGTTGATGCGCGAAATCAAAAACGAACGCATTGAATTGGCGCGGGTTTTTGTCGAACGAAAAGAAGCCGGGGCCGCCATTGATCGCCGTGCGGGCCTGTGGTGGAAAGCCGGGGATATTTTCAAGCCCAAAATTATGGTTCCGGTTGCGGGCGTGCTGGTCACCGCCGTTGTCGCCATCGCGTATTTTTTATTGCAACCCGACCAGAAACCCGTGGACGCCTATACAGAAAGCTTTGGTCAATCCGAACCGGTTGAGCCCACCACCCCCATCGCTAAACCCGATGACGCAACAAAACCTGACCCTATTCCCATTTGGTTAAAAACTGTGCGCTGGCCGTTGATGCCAAAAACCGATGGTGCACCCCCGCGGTTTTATTCAGTCACTCTTTATGTCGCCGATCATGACATTAAATCTTTGGTGTGTGAGCGTGCGCCCAGCATTATGGACAAAATTATTATCGCTTATGGCACCACCATGCCCCAAGGCAGAGACCCGCGCGTTGATGAGATTTCCGATGCCCAAGATGAGGTTCAGACTCTGGTCAATCAAATGCTATCCATTGACCTGATTGAAAGCGTCAAAATCGCCCGGTATGGGACCAAGGAATTCAAGGCCGCCAGTTTGCCGCCATTTTGCAAATCCCCGCCCCGCCTTTTTTAAGCAGGGTGGGCGTTAGGCGATTTTATCTTTTGGGAAATTTAGCTTTTCAAAAAGACCGACATGAAGGCGAGAGCTGGCCACACCTTTGTCGATCAAAAAAGAAACAAACGCCATATCGCCTTTGACCACATCTTCGATCAACAAGGCTGACATTTCATCGAAACACCGACGAATACTTTGTGGAGCATCAAAATCCATGCACAAAACCCGAACCGCCTTGGCTTTTAAGGTCAGTTCCCGGTGAAAAACGATGTGTTGTTGCAGATCGGGGTAGCCCAATTCTGCCAACAGTTTTTCTTCGCTTTCAAAGTGATTTGCACAAATATTTAAGAAGTTGTCCAACAAATCCGGACACTTATCAAATTCACCATCATCGATGACTTTTGACACCTGATTGATGGCATCAACAATTTGACGATGTTCGCCATCAATGCCTTCGTGGCCCGTTAACAGGCTTTCCAGAAGTTCGATCTTCATGCGTTATCCTTCAGATCGAATTAATATTTGTCGCGAAAGAGCTTTTTCTTTGCCCGTTCTGCTTTGCGTTCTTCGAGGCGACGCTGCTGAATAATGCGGTTCATTTCAGCGGTCACTCTGGATCGATCCGCAGAGGCTCCTGCGCGTTGCAAACGTTTATTAAAATCAGCCCGTTCTTCCTTTGTCAGGTAGCTCATATTTTGGGTCGACTGGGCAAAGCTTGGCGCGGCAAAGCTGAGGGAGATGCCAACAGCCAAAGCGATTAGAACAGGTTTAAAAAGTGACTTCATCGTTTGTATTCCTTCAGATATTTTTTTGCACAATAGCTGGATTAACGAAACCGATCAAGGCGCAGACGATCACGATCATCACTTAAGCGGTTCGACAGCGCCAAAATCGCCGTCAACGCCCCCAGCGATGTGGAACCCGCAATCAAAAACATAATCAGGATCTGATACTTAACGGCTTGGGTGGGATCAACACCAGCCAAAATCTGTCCGGTCATCATGCCGGGGATGGAAATCAGCCCGGCCGCCGACATGGCGTTAATAATGTGCATCACGCCCGCGCGCATGGCTTCACGCACATAAGGCCGCACCGCATCGCGGCGCGCATGGCCCAAAGCCAGACGCGCTTCGATGGCAATTTTTTCGCGCTTTAACGTGGCGCTCAATCGGTCCATACCCACGGCGACACCGTTTAAAGTATTGCCCAAAACCATGCCCAACAAAGGGATCGCAAAGCGAGGATCGTACCAAGGTTCAGGGCGAATAGCGGTGGTTAAGGCCAAAGTCGTGACCACCGTTCCGGCCAACATTAACGACAAGGTGGCGATGCCCAAAGACCAGCCACCACGCAGTTTTAAGGTTTGGCGCGCCATCGCTTCGCGCCCGGCAAACCCCATCATGAATACGGCGGCCAGCAACGTCCACCACGGTGATGTGGTTTGAAACAACAGTTTTAAAACCAAGCCAATCAGGCTCAGTTGTACAACGGTGCGCAGGGCCGCAATGCCCAACATTTTTTCAAGGCCCAATTTCAGGCCAATCGACAAGCCACCTGCCAACAACAGCAAGATTGAGGCCATCATCAAATCAAAATAGCTCAGCTGGATATAAACACTGCTCATGGGGCCGAGGCCTCGGTCAGCTGACCACCTTCAAGGCGGATATGACGGGTGCCCAAACGCGCCGCTTGCGCCGCATCATGGGTCACAAAAACAATCCCCATGCCGCCCTGTGCATACTGTTCAATCAGCTTTTCCATTTTGTGGGCATTGTCTGGATCTAAACCCGAAGTCGGTTCGTCCAACATCAAGATTTTGGGGTTATGCACCACCGCGCGGGCAAAACTTAAACGTTGGCGTTCGCCCGTGGATAAATTGGTGACTTCCCAGCTCAATGCGGTGCTTTCCAAGCCTAAGCGGTGCAAGGTATCCACCACAACGGACCTCTCGGCCCCTTCGAAATGGGGTTCAACCAAATCCGCCCACCAACCCGAATACGCCGGAACATACATGACTTGTTTGCGCCAATCGGGGGCGGCCATGCTTTCGCGGGCTTCACCGTTCAAGGTGAGCTGGCCTTCGTTAACGTCTAAATCTGCAATCGCCCGCAACAGCAACGATTTGCCCACGCCCGAAGGCCCGGTTAGGGCAACAATGTCACCGGCCGCCACCTCGAAATCCAGCGGGCCAATGGTCAGGCGTTTTAAGTGGCGAATGCTTAAAATCATGTTCAAGGCATAGCATTGTCGGCAAATAAGGGGAAGGGTGCGCGTTAAATCGTTATACTGCCCCCATGACGAATCCAATGCGCCCTCAACCGGAAGTCCTTATGCCCAACACCTTGTCTTTGGTGGCGGGGGTTCGGCGTGCCTATGGCATTGATGGATCAGGGGAAATTGTCAGCTTTTCCTTTGGCGACATCGGCCCGGCTTTGCGTGATTTGGAAATGCCGCCCATCGTTTGCCATGCGCGCCGCACCGGACAACGGCTGGGTTTGGGCGGTGAGACGCTCCGTGCGTTTGATGTTTTGGAACTGTTTGCCTTTGCCAAGCCCGCCGAATTTTGCTTACCAACGCCATCAGGACTGGCGCAAGCCTTAGGGCTGCCCCTGCCCCACACCCACGAAGACGAAGCCATGACGCTGATCCGCGCGGGTGAAGCCTTGCTGCGCCACCTCGTGAATTTACCCCAACGCGATCAACGCCACCGCTTAATCCTGGGTGGTCTGGCCCATGCCATGAATTTTGGCGGTTGGCCCTGGGGCAAGCCCGTATTGGCCGCGTTAGGCGAAGATTTTGAAGGCGATACACCGCATTCCCAAACCCTGCGCCGGGCCTTTCGCGTTTGGGACAAACTGCCCGATTGGGAAGACCGGGGGTTTGAAGCCAAACCCGGCGATGCTCCGGTATCGCCCGTTGAAGCCCGCAACCGACTTGACGAAATGCTCGCCAGCCAGACATCGGAAAAGCGCCCCGAACAGCAAAAATATGCGGCGGGTGTGGCGGCCGCTTTTGACCCTTGTGAACACGAAGGCCAACCCCGTTTTGTTCTGGCCGAAGCCGGAACCGGTGTTGGTAAAACCCTAGGTTACGTCGCCGCCGCCAGCGTATGGGCCGATAAAAATGATGGGGCCGTGTGGCTGTCGACCTACACCCGAAACTTACAGCGCCAATTGGACGGAGAACTGGATAGACTTTACCCGGACTCGGTGGAAAAAAAGCGTCATGTGGTGGTGCGCAAAGGCCGGGAAAATTATTTCTGCCTGCTTAATTTCGAAGAAGCCCTGGGCCGTATTGAAACGCGGCCGGGGGGAGCAATTGCCTTGGGTCTGGTTGCCCGGTGGACTTTGGCGACCCGCGATGGCGATATGGCGGGCGGTGATTTTCCGGCGTGGTTGCCCGATATGTTGGGTCGCGGCTTGGTGCGTGAACTCACCGATACCAAGGGCGAATGCACCTATTCAGCCTGTCCGCATTTTTCAAAATGTTTCATCGAACATTCCAAACGCCGCGCCAAACGCGCCAAACTGGTGATCGCTAATCATGCTTTGGTGATGATACAGGCAGCCTTGGGCGCGGGCGGCAGCATGGCGGCCGAAGGCGGTCTGCCCACCCGGTATGTGTTTGACGAAGGCCACCATATTTTCAGCGCCGCCGACAGCGCCTTTGCCGCCCATTTATCAGGCATGGAAACGTCCGATCTGCGCCGCTGGATTTTAGGATTAGAAGAAAGCAAAAGCCGTCGCAGTCGATCCAGAGGCCTAAAAAAGCGCCTGGAAGATTTAAGCGCGTCGGATGAAAAAATGGCTCATTTGGTCGAAGACGTGCGCCGCGCGGCCACCGCATTACCCGCATTTGGTTGGCAAGCCAGACTGGCCGAAAATGCCATGATGGGCCCCACCGAATACTTTTTGGCCAACGTCCGTCAACAAACCTATGCCCGCGATAAAGACGAGGGCCGAGGCGGATATTCTTTGGAATGCCCGGCCACGGACCCGGTCGAAGGTTTGATGGACGCCGCCCACACATTGGACAAATCTTTGCAAAGTTTGGAAAAACCCGTCGGTGGATTARTCAAACTATTGTTAAAGAAGTTAGCCGACGAAGCCGATGAATTAGAAACCGGCGAGCGCACCCGCATCGAAGGCCTGGCGGGCAGTTTAGAACGCCGCGCGTTGTTGCCCGTCAAGGCTTGGCGGTCCATGTTAAAAGCGTTACAAAGCGGCGCCCCCGATGATTTTGTCGATTGGTTTAGCGTTGAACGCAGTCAAGGTCGGGACTTAGACATCAGCCTGAACCGCCATTGGATTGACCCGACCAAGCCGTTTGCGGCGTCCATGACCGAAACCGCCGAGGGCGTTTTGATAACATCGGCAACGCTGCGCGATGACGGAGATTGGAAGGCCGCCGATGACCGCACCGGGGCCGCTCACATGGCCTCACCCATTGCGTACGTGGCCCAACCTTCGCCTTTTAATTACGCCAAACAGACCCGTATTTTGGTGGTCAACGATGTGAATAAAAATTCCGCTGACCAAGTCGCCGCGGCTTACCGCGAATTGTTTTTGGCCGCGGGCGGCGGAGCCTTGGGCTTGTTCACCGCAATTTCCCGCCTGCGCGCGGTCAATGAACGCATTGCGCCTGCGTTGGATGAACAGGGTTTTCCCCTGTATGCCCAACACGTGGATTCTTTAGATGTCGGCACCTTGGTCGATATCTTTCGCGCCGAACAAGACTCGTGTTTGTTGGGCACGGATGCGGTGCGCGATGGCGTTGACGTGCCGGGAAAATCTTTGCGGCTGATTGTTTTTGATCGGGTGCCGTGGCCCAGACCAGATATTTTAACCCGCGCCCGACGGTCCCATTTTGGCGGGCGCGCGTATGATGAAATGTTGGCCCGGCTTAAGCTTAAACAGGCATACGGGCGATTGGTCCGCAAAAAAGATGATCAGGGTGTTTTTGTCATGTTGGACAGCGCCCTGCCAACCCGCCTGTGCACGGCCTTTCCCAAAGACGTCGAAGTTCAGCGCTTAGGTCTGAAAGACGCGTTGAGCGAAATCCGTGGTTTTTTAAGCAATCAAGATTAGCCAAAAAAATCACAAAAAAAGGGAGAGCCGAAGCTCTCCCCAATTTTGAGATTAAATCTCAGATTTGAATTTAACGTTCCAGAAGGATTTCAACGCGGCGGTTCATGCCTTCGCGTTTGCCATCACCAGAATTCACCTGAGGACTTGTTTCGCCCGCAGAAGATTTTGTGACGCTTGCGCCCGCTGTGCCACGTTTAGCAAGGGCATCGGCAATGGCTTGAACACGACGTTCGGACAAATTGAAGTTATAGCCCTGATCGCCAGAACGATCCGCGTGGCCGATCAAAACGATGCGTTTCGCTTTGGATTCGCCACTTTGGTTGGAAACGGAATGAACCGTACCTTTTGCCAAAGCATCAAGTTTTGCACTATCAAAACCGAAATACACAACAAATGCTGGGATCGCAGACATTTTTGGAGCCGGAGCCGCAGCCATAGGCTCAGGAGCCGTGTCTTGGATGCGCCACATTGCGGCTCTGTGATTGGCCATGCAATCAGAATCGGTTACGCCTTCGGCTTCTTCTTCAACCCAGCAATCGTATTGTCCCTGAGCACGACCCGCAAAGTTTGGATGCGATTGTTTGCCACCACGAGCAAACTTGTCATTCATGTGAATGCGCGCTTTGTTCAAAACAATGATGCGGTCATTTGGAATGCCGGCCCAATCGGTTGGGTATTCAGCTTCAACGGTTTCGTTTTTAGCGGCCCGCATAGCTTTACGAGCAAACGCACCGCCATGGCCCCATTCGCCTTCTTGTTCGGCTTCATAAACAGCGTACGCCGCATAATCAGCAGCCAAAGCTTTGTTAAAAGCAGAGGCGGCAATAACCGGGTTTAGGTCAGCAACAGCAGCAACGTCATTCACGTCAGAAACGGATGCGCAACCCGCCAAGAATGTAATCATGCCGGTCGCAACCGTCATTTTTAAAAGTGTTTTCATGTATCGAGCTCCCTTTATTTAAAAAATACTTAATTATAGGAAATACAATACCGCAATTTAGAACGGACACAACCAATTGTGGGGCCTAAAAAGAACTTAAGGTGTGAATACATACAATTTTATTCACTTGAGACAAAAAAAAGCCCCGCACTTTGCCGTACGGGGCTTTTAATTTGTCGCAAAAACGACGGATGTTTAGGGGAAAGCTTCCTTAGAAGCCCATTCCGCCCATGCCACCCATGCCGCCCATGTCGCCGCCTGGCATACCGCCAGCTGCACCAGCACCCGCAGGTTCTGGTTTGTCGGTGATCATGGCTTCGGTGGTGATCAACAATCCAGCAACCGATGCTGCGTCTTGCAAAGCAACACGAACAACTTTGGTTGGATCGATGATGCCAGCTTTGACGAGGTTTTCAAAAATACCTTTTTGAGCATTGTAGCCCCAAGAGGTGTCTTTGGATTCCATCATTTTGCCCGCAATCACTGCGCCATCATCGCCTGCGTTTTCAGCAATTTGACGAGCCGGAGCTTGGATCGCACGACGGATGATGTCGACGCCAACGTTTTGATCGCCATTTTCGCCTTCAACTTTTGCAAGAGAGCGAACAGCATACAACAGAGCCGTTCCGCCACCGGGAACAACGCCTTCTTGAACGGCCGCACGGGTCGCATGAAGAGCATCGTCAACGCGGTCTTTGCGTTCTTTCACTTCAACTTCGGAACCACCG